>DASYRA010000009.1:0-1524 GCA_036004845.1 Candidatus Limnocylindria bacterium | reverse complement strand
TCGGTGAGCTCGCCTCCACCTCCGGCGTCTTCGACAAGCTCAAGAACCAGATCAAGATCCAGGTCGGGAAGGAAGGGCTGCGGATCGAGCTGATGGAGCGCGACAACTCGCCCTTCTACCAGGTCGGCAACCCCATCCTGGTGCCGTCGGCCGTCGAGGTGCTGCAGAGGCTCGCGGTGGTGCTCCAGTCGCTGCCCAACCCGATCACGATCGAGGGCCATACCGACAGCCGGCAGTACTCGACCTCGCGGCAGTACTCCAACTGGGAGCTGTCCAGCGACCGCGCCAACAGCGCCCGCCGGGTACTGGAGGCGGCCAGCTTGCCGGAGGGACGGATCGACCGCGTCATCGGCCACGCCGACCGCATCCCGATGGTGCAGGGCGACCCGCTCGACGCGATGAACAGGCGGATCAGCATCATCGTCCGCCGGACGGGGGGGGAGCCATGATCTTCATGTCGGTCGAGGACCTCCGGCCGGGCATGCAACTGGCCCTGCCGCTGCACAACAAGGAAGGGCACACCCTCCTCGGTCCGAACGTCGAGCTCAGCGCGGCCTTCATCGCCCGGCTGCAGGACCTCGGTTACTGGGCGGTGTGGGTCGACGACGAGGACGCGCGCGACATCGTCTACGAGCCGATGCTCTCGGAGCCGACGCAGATGGGGGCCGTCGCCGCCATCCGCGACCTGTTCGGCCTCGCCGCCCGCGAGATGCGGACCATCCGCGCCACGACGACGAACATGCACGTCGCGCTGGCGAGCGTCCGGTTCCAGCAGCGGTTCTGGGAACATCCCGCGATCGAGAAGCTGAAGGAGCACGCGGCGATCGTCGTGAGCGAGCTGGGCGACAGCCCGACGCTCGGCGGCGTGCACTCGATCCGCAACTACGACGGCTACCAGTACTACCACGCGCTCGACGTCGCCATCGAGGCCGTCATGCTGGCGCGCCGCCTGGACTACGACGTGGAGACGCTCCTCAAGCTGGCCATCGGCTGCATGCTCCACGACATCGGCCAGCTCTTCGTGGACGAGACGATCCTGAACAAGCCCGGGCACCTGAGCGTCGAGGAGTTCGCCGAGATGCAGGAGCACGCCGCGCTCGGCGCCGCGTTCATCCGGAGCTGCCTCCGCCTCGGCCCGATCGCCGCGGAGGTCGCGAACCAGCACCACGAGCGACAGGACGGCAGCGGGTATCCCCGCGGCCTCACCGGGATGAACGTGCTGACGACGCGGAGGGACATCAACCCGCCGGGCCGCGTCTCGCCCCTCGGCGAGATCGCGGCGATCGCCGACTTCCACGACGCGTGCTCCTCCGACCAGGTCTACCGCAAGGGCCATCCGCCCGACCGGAGCTGGCGGATGCTGAAGAGCCGCGGCGGCAGCCACTTCAACCGCGAGCTCCTGAACCTGTTCCTCGAGATCCTGCCGCCCTTCCCGATCGGGACCCAGGTCATCGTGACCGAAGGGGAGTGGGAGCAGTGCTGCGGCGTGGTCGCCCGGCGCGGGGACGTCATGCACCAGCCGGT
>DASYRA010000008.1:0-7365 GCA_036004845.1 Candidatus Limnocylindria bacterium | reverse complement strand
CTCTCGGGGAGCATGAACCGGCGCTGCTGTGGCTGGGACATCGGTGACCTCCTGAGAACAACAAACCCCTTCGTCTCGAAAGGACGAGGGGGTCTTCTCGTGGTGCCACCTTTGTTCCCCGGTGTTCTCACCCGGGCTCCTTCGACCGCGGCCCGCCGTTGCCGGCTGGCGATGGTCTCGGCCTCGATAACGGTGCCTCTCCGCCGGTCGCTACTGGCGCCAGACCGATGTCAGCGCGTTCTCGTCCGGAGCTCCCGGGTCCATTCGCCGGTCGCGCCGCCGCCGGGGTCCCACTGCTCCCGGCTCCCTGCTGGCTCGCCTGACCAGGTACTCGTCCCGATCGTCGCCGTCTTCAACTGTTGGCCGGCACGGTAGGCCTCGACCAGGTGGCTGTCAAGCCGTCAGAACGGCTTGAACATCATCAGCCACAGGATGACGGCCAGGCCACCGAACCCAACGACTGACATGCCGATGGGCTGCCAGCTGCGCCGGGCGGCGTCATAGGCTGCCTGAGAGCCGGGATTCGCTGATTCCTCGGTCCGCGCCGCGATGGACGCCGTGGCGGCCTCCTCAACCAGCCCGATGAAGCTGCCTCCGTAGCGCCACATCGCCACCCAGATCGCCACGAGAACGGCGAGTGACGTCCAGATCCATCCGCTCGTCCACCAGGAGCCCATGAAGCCGGCCAGCACGCCAGTGCCGACCGCGACGAAGAGCAGGATCCGAACCCACGTGACATTCGGGAGGTCGTTGAAGAATGTCAGCGCTCGCTCGGGATCCGGCTCCCCGCGGAACGCCCACATCGCGACCACGTGGACTCCGTGCGCCAGCATGAAGGCCAGCACGGAGGCGACGTGCACGAAGACGACCAGCTCGTACATCAGTCGCGCCGGTGTACGGCACCGGCACCCGCAGTGTCAAGGGTTTTGCGGAGCTCCCGCGGCGCTCTTCGGCATTGTGAGCGGAAGCGTCACGATGAAGCAGGTCCGTCCCGGCTCGGACTCCAGATCGATCCGGCCACCGTGGCGTACGACCACCTGGTGGCTGATGTGCAGACCAAGCCCGCTCCCGATCCCGGGCGGCTTCGTGGTGAAGAACGGCTCGAAGATCTTGGCCGCGACATCGGTCGGGATGCCGGGGCCGGTGTCGCAGATGGTGACGGTGACCTCGTCGGCGTCGCCGCTCTCCGCGCGGATGGAGATCGCGCCGCGCCCATCCATCGCGTCGGCGGCGTTGTCGATCAGGTTGGTCCAGACCTGGTTCAGCTCCGACCCCCACGCCTCGATCTCCGGCAGGTCCGGCTGATAGTCGCGCGTCACCTCGATTCCGCCCTTGAGCTTGTGGCGCAGGATCACGAGCGTGTCGTCCAGGCCCTTGCGCACGTCGATGCGCTGGATCGGCGCCTGGTCGAGATAGGCGTATGACTTCACCGCCCCGACGATCTCGCTGATCCGGTCGCCGGCCATGCGCACCTCGCCGATCAGTGTCTCGACCGTGGCGGTGGCCGCCAGCCACGCCGCCGCCTCGCGCGCCGCCTCGGGATCCATGCCGGCAAAGGCGCTGGTCAGCTCCTCGCTCGTCCAGCCCGCATCCACCAGAGCGGCCGCCATCTCGGTGTCACCGATGAGCGCGTCGATCTCGTCCACGGCGTCGGCCCGACTGAGGGCGTCGAGCAGCGCGCGACCCGCGGGGCGCAGCAGGGTGAGCGAATGCGGCGGGTGCAGCGCGTTGCGGGCCGCGATCGCCTCGTCGAGCGCCTCGACCGAGCGTCGAATCGCCGCCGCCGGATTGTTCAGCTCGTGCGCCAGGCCCGCGGCCAGGGTGCCGAGGCCGGCCAGCTTCTCGCGCTGGCGCAGGGTCGCCTCCATCGTGCGCAGGCGCCCGATCACGGTGCGGATGATCCCCAGCGCCGCGTCCGGGCCGCCGGAGAGCAGGTCGCGCATGGCAAGGTATGGGATGCGCAGCACCTCCGCCTGTGAGGCCGCCTGCACCGATGCCAGCCGCTTTCCTCGCTCGAGCGCTGCCAGCTCGCCCTGAATCTCTCCCGGACCAACGGTCGCCAGCGGAATCTCGCTTGTCCCCGAGCGCTTCGTCACGTCGAAGGTGCCCGAGACCACGACGAACAGGTCGTCGGCCTGGTCGCCCTCACGGATCAGAAAGTCGCCCTCCTCGAGGGACATCGGGATGGCCTGTTCCGCGAGCCGCTGCAGGTGCTCATCGGGCACGTTGGCGAAGATCGATGTGGCCCGCAGGGCGTCGAGGGCCATTGGCCTACAGTCCCGACAGGTACTGGTGCACGAACTGCACCGCCATGGCGCCCTCACCCACCGCACTTGCGATCCGCTTGACGGAGCGATGCCGAACGTCGCCGGCCACGAAGATCCCAGGCAGGCTCGATTCGAGCAGGTACGGGTCTCGGTCCAGGTTCCAGCTGGTGGGTCGCTTCCCGTCCTCGAGCAGCTGGGAGCCGGTCAGCACGAAGCCGCCGGGATCTCGGATGACGGTTCCCTCGAGCCACTCGGTGCGCGGCTGCTGGCCGATGAAGACGAAGATGGCGGCGAGCGGAAGCTCCTCGTCGCCGCCCGGCCCGGTGGCGCTCACGGATGCGAGGTGTCCCTCCCCATGCGCCGCGGTGACGGAGGTCTCGTAGCGGACCTCGATGTTCGCGCACGCGGCGATCTGGTCGACCAGGTACTGGCTCATCCCCGACAGCTCCGGCGTGCGGACCATCAGCACGACGCGCTTGGCGAAGCGGGAGAGGTAGACCGCGGCCTGCCCGGCGGAGTTGCCACCGCCGACGATCCCCACCTCCTGGTCGCGATACAGGACCGCCTCGGTCGTGGCGGCCCCGTAGTAGATCCCCGCCCCGGCGAGCTCGGCGGCGCCCGGCACGTCGAGCTGCCGATAGCTGACGCCGGTCGCCACCACCACCGTCTGGCACGACACGTCCCCCGCGGCCGCGAGCGTGACGACCCGGTACGGATCCTCGCGCCGGATCCCGGTCACCTCGTCGGGCGACAGGATCTCGGCGCCCAGCCGGCGCGCCTGCGCCAGGCCACGACGCGCCAGGTCGCCGCCGGACAGCCCCGCCGGGAAGCCCAGGTAGTTCTCGATCCGGCTCGTCGTGCCTGCCTGACCGCCCGGCGCCTCCTGCTCGACCAGGATCGTCTTCAGCCCCTCGCTCGATGCATAGACGGCGGCCGCCAGGCCCGCCGGGCCGCCGCCCACGATCACCACGTCGTAGAACGGGAGGGCTGCCTGGGTCTGGAGACCCACCTTCTCGGCGATCTGCCGGGTCGACGGGTCTCGCAGGGTCGAGCCATCGGAGAACAGGATCATCGGGATCGCGGGGTCGAGTGGTTCGTCGCCGGCCAGCGATGCCGCCAGCTTGCGCCCCTCGGCGTCCTCGGTCGGATCGAGCCAGGCGTACGGGACCTGGTTTCGTGTCAGGAAGTCGCGGATCAGGTGCCCACCAGGCGCCCAGCGTCCGGCCAGCAGGCGCACCCCCTCGAACGCCGGCCGGAAGGTGGCGATCCAGTCGGAGAGCAGGTCGTCGAGGATCGGGTACAGCTTCTCCTCGGGGGGATCCCAGGGCTTGAGGATGTAGTGGTCGAGGCGGATGTCGTTGATCGCCTTGATCGCCACGTCGGTGTCCGCATAGGCGGTCAGCAGCACGCGGCGGGCATCGGCCTGGAGCTCGACCGCCTGCGCCAGGAACTCGATCCCGGTCATCTGCGGCATGCGCTGATCGACCATGAAGAGCGCGACCGCGCTCCCGCGCAGGGTCAGCTGGCGGACCGCCTCCAGGGCATCGTGGCCAGAGCCGGCGGCCACGATGCGGTACCGGTCCCCGTAGCGCGCGCGAAGGTCCCGCTCGACCGCACGCAGGACAGGCAGATCGTCATCGACGGCCAGGATGACCGGCTTGGTGGCCATGGAGCGTCGAGTCTACGATGCAGGCGCTAGCATCCGCGCGTGACCAAGCCCGACCATGCCGACGTCGTCATCGTCGGTGGCGCGATCGTGGGCAGCGCGGTGGCGACGTTCCTGCGGCGGCGTCCCGACTGGCAGGGGCGTGTCCTGGTCGTCGAACGCGACCCGACCTTTCGAACCTCGTCGACCACCCTCTCGGCCGCCTCGATCCGCCTCCAGTTCAGCATCCCGCTGAACATCGAGATCAGCCGCTTCGGGGTCGAGTTGATCAAGCACCTCGACCGCTGGCTCGGCATCGATGGCGAGCCGGCCCCGGAGGTGGATTTCGTGGAGGGTGGCTATCTCTTCCTGGCCACCGCCGCCGGGCTGCCGATCCTCGAGAGCAACCACGCGGTGCAGCGCGAGCATGGAGTGGAGGTGGCCCTCCTGACGCCGATGGAGCTGCAGGCCCGGTTTGCGTGGCTCAACGTCGACGACCTGGCCGGCGGCTCGCTCGGCCTGGCCGATGAGGGCTGGTTCGACGCCTACGCTCTGCTGCAGGCCTTCCGCCGCAAGGCCCGCTCACTCGGCGTGGAGGAGACCACTGGCGAGGTCGTCGAGATCGAGCGCGACGGCGGGCGCGCCACCGGCGTACGACTGGCCGATGGACGCCGCATCTCGACGGACTGGGTCGTCAACGCGGCCGGGCCGCGTGCCGCCGGCATCGCCGCGATGGCGGGCCTCGAGCTGCCGGTCAGCCCTCGCAAGCGGATGGTCTTCCACTTCGACTGCCGCACGCGGGTCGAGAGCCCGCTGACGATTGACACCTCCGGGGTCTACTTCCGGCCGGAGGGGCCGAACTACATCGCCGGCTCCTCACCGCACGGCGAGCAGCCCGACCCCGACACCTTCGACCTGGAGGTCGATCGGTCCTGGTTCGAGGAGGTCGTCTGGCCGGCGATGGCGCATCGCGTCCCCGCCTTTGAGGCGATCCGGCTCCTCGACGCCTGGGCCGGCCACTACGAGGTCAACACGCTCGACCACAACGCCGTGATCGGTCCGCACCCCGACCTGCCCAACTTCCTCTTCGCCAACGGGTTCTCCGGGCACGGGCTGCAGCAGGCACCGGCGGCGGGCCGCGCCCTCTCCGAGTGGATCGCGACCGGCGACTACGAGACGATCGACATGCGCCCCCTGGGCTACGAGCGGATCGCCGCCAACCAGCCGTACCGCGAGCTGAACGTCATCTAGCCCCGGGGCGCCATCGGCCTATTTGCACTTGCGGTCGTATGGCGCCGCGTCGACGAAGGTCAGGAACCTGGGGTCCTGGCGGTCGAGAGCCCCGTAGGTGTATTGCGACGTGTCGATCACCACCACCCCGTTCGCACCGATCTCCACCGCGAAGCGGTCCATCCCGCGCTGCGCGGGTCCCTGCTTGAGCTTCTCCCCCAGGATGTTGTATGTGCTGCCATGACATCGGCAGGTGAATCGCTTGAGCTCGTCACACAGCCCCGGCACCTGGCAGCCGAGATGCGGGCACTTGCGATAGAGGGCGAGCATCTGGTCGGCGGTTGGGTTCGGGACCGATGCCTCGTGGCCCAGCGCCAGCTCCTTGGCGGCGGGCACGTTGATGAGGAATGATCGGGCGGGTCCAACCGCGTACGGCCAGCCGCTGGCGAACGAGGGCTGCTTCGCGACGATGTCCGCCAGCGTGCCCACCGAGAACCTGGCGCCCAGCCCGGCGCGGAACTGGGGCCACAGGAAGGCGATGGTGCCACCGACGAACTCGAGCGCCAGGATGCCGGCCCCGACCCCCAGCATGCGACGCAGGAAGGCGCGCCGGCTCAGCTCGCCGATCGGTTGCGTCTCGACCACCCCGTACGGCCTCCGCACCGGCACCGCCATCACGACCTCCCGGCGCGGCATCGCCGCGACCAGCTGGGCCGGGGGCCGCACCAGCCGATGCAGCCGAGCGTCAAGGCCGCCGCGCACGAGGTCGAGCAGGTCCCTCCAGCCCGGTTCGCGCTCGGACAGGAGCGCGGCCATCTCGTCGCCGTAGCGCTCGCGCCAGGCGCGCGGGTACGCCCGCAGGACGAGGCCGACCGCCGGCGCCGGTGCTGGCATCGTCAGCCGTCCGCGGTGCCCAGCCGGGCGCGCCCGACCTGGACCAGCCGCCGCATCTCGGCAAGGTGGCTGCTCAGCGCCCCAGAGCCGGCGGCGGTCAGGCGATAGGGTCGCCTGCGGTCCTCGGGCCCCATCGGCTCGATCAGGCCACGCCGCTCCAGGCGCGCGAGCGCGGCGTACAGCGTGCCGGGCCCGATGGGGCTGGCCGCGAAGGCGTTGACGTCGGTCATGATCGCGTAGCCGTGCTTCGGTCCGTCGGCGAGGCTCACCAGGATCAGGAGCGCAGGCTCGGCAAATCGGCCGAGGTCGCTGGTGGATCGGTCGATTCCCAGGGCGGCGCCTCCCATCGGTCGTGACCTGATATAGCGACGAGCGATATATCGTCGCGCGTACTATGCGCGCCGCAACCGACCACGTCAAGGGTCAGGGGCCGGCGGTAGGATGGCCGCATGGATCGGCCACGCATCGTCACCACCCTCGCCGATCCAGCCGCCTCGAACGACCCGGCGGTGGCCGAGCTCAAGAACCGCCGCTACCTCGACGCGCTCGAGCGGGCGGGAGCGACCCCGGTGCCGCTCACCGAGCGGGCATCGACGGCCGACCGGGCAGCGGCCTTTGAAGCGATGGACGGCCTCCTCCTCTCCGGTGGCGCCGACATCGACCCAGCCCGCTACGGCGAGGCACCGGCTGGGTCGCGCGTCGCCGAGCCGGGACGCGATGCGCTGGAGCACGAGGCGTTCCACGCGGCGCTGGCGGCGGGGCTGCCGGTCCTCGGGGTGTGCCGCGGGCTCCAGGCGATCAACGTCTTCTCCGGCGGCTCGCTGGTCCAGCACCTCGAAGGGCATGAGAGCGGTGCCTATCCGTCTGCGGCGGTGACGCGACATCGGCTCGAGCTGACCGACGGCTCACGATTGGCGGCGATCCTCGGGGATTCGAGCGACCTGCAGGTCAACAGCTACCACCACCAGGCCATCACCCCGGATCGCCTGGCACCCGGACTGCAGATATCGGCCGTGGCCGAGCACACGGATGCGGGCCGGCTGGTGGAGGGGGTCGAGTCGAGCGATCCGCGCCACTGGCTGGTCGGGGTGCAGTGCCACCCCGAGCGGACCGAGTCGTCGCCGCCGGTCTTCGAGCGCCTGTGGGCGTCTTTCGTTGCCGCGTGCGCGGCGCACGCCGCGGACACCGATGTTCGCTGAGGGCGAGGGGGCGGGGAGCTAGGTCACGGCCCCGCCATGGCGGCGGCGATCTTCTCGAGAAGCAGCCGCGCGGTTCCCCGCGCCGCCACGTTCAGGAGCAGCCGATCCGCGACGACCCCGATCTCACCTC
>DASYRA010000007.1:0-2231 GCA_036004845.1 Candidatus Limnocylindria bacterium | reverse complement strand
ACCTTCCAGCGGCCGCCCTTGACGAACTGGACCACACCGACCTTCCAACCTCGAGCGACAGCTCGGAGCATGGTGCCGAAGGCTGCGGTCGACTTGCCCTTGCCGTCACCGGTGTTGACGATCACGATCGACGAGACCCGGCGCGAAGCGCGAGGCGGAGCCACGAGCGGCACCTGTTTGCGCTTCATCTCCGTACGGGCACCACCGCGCGGCCCGAGCCGTTCAACTCCACCACGCTGACCTGGGCCTGATAGTGCTCGGCGATGGCCGGTTCGGTCAGGATCTCCGCTGGCGTGCCGACCGCGACCACGCGCCCCTGGACCATCAACGCCAAACGATCCGCGTACTGGCCGGCGAGCGTGAGGTCGTGCATGGCCGAGACGACCGTGAGGCGTTGCTCTGCCCGCAATCGATCGATCAGCTCGAGCACCGACTGCTGGCGTCCGATGTCGAGTGAGCTGGTCGGCTCGTCGATGAGCAGGATCGGCGCCTGCTGGGCGAGCGCACGGGCGATCGCCACGCGCTGTCTCTCGCCTCCGCTCAGATGATCGAGAGGCCGATCCGCGAGCGCGCGCAGGCCCAGCCGGTCCAGGGTTTCGGCGACGATCCGGCGATCGCGGTCGCTTTCCCGTCCGAGATAACCCAGGTGAGGGCTGCGGCCGAGCAGCACGTAGTGCGCGACGGTCATCCCGGCGGGCATGTCCGGCTCCTGGGCCAGCATCGCCACGCGGCGCGCGAGCTCGCGCGGTCCGAACCCGGTCACCGCCCGGCCGCCGATGCAGACCTCGCCCTCGAAGGACACCAGGTTGGCGATCGCCCGGAGCACGCTCGTCTTGCCCGCTCCGTTGGGGCCGATCAGTGATAGCCACTGGCCTTCAGCCACCTCGATGTCGAAGCTGTCGACCACCATCGTCCTCTCGTAGGAGATGCAGAGGCGATTGATGCTGATGCCGCTCAAAGGGCCGCCACCCGCCTCGATCTCATGACAGCGATGAAGAACGGTGCGCCGACAAAAGCTGTGATCACGCCGATCGGGAGCTCGGCGGGGGCGAGCATCGTGCGCGCCGCGGTGTCGGCGAGGACCAGGAAGCCTCCCCCGAAAAGCAGCGAAAGCGGGACCACGACCCGATAGCTGCGGCCGGCGAGCAGGCGCACCGTGTGCGGGATGATCAGCCCGACAAACGCGATCGTGCCACCGACCGCGACCACGGCCGCCGTGCCGAGCGTGGCCGCCACGACCACGATCAACCGTACCCGACGCACCGAGATGCCCAGGTTCGAGACCTCGTCATCGCCCAGGCTCAGCGCGTCCAGCAAGCGCCGGTGGAGCAGGATCACGGCCGCGCTCAACAGCACGTAGGGAAGCACCAGCAGCACACCGTCCCACCCGGCGGTCGAGAGCCGTCCCAGGATCCACGAGTACACCTGCCTGATGGAACTCGTCTGCGACTGCTGGACGTAGGTCTGGATCGAGTTGAAGAAGGCGGCCACGGCCACGCCGGCGAGGATCAGCCCGGTCGTCGAGCGCAGGCCGGCCACCGTGCGGCCCAGCGCGTAAGCGCCGGCGACCGCGGCGCCGGCCCCGGCAAACGCAGCGAGCGGCACCACGTTGACCCCGACGAGCGTTGTCCCGGGCACCCACGCGATGGCCAGGGTGGCGCCCAGGTTGGCCCCGGCGGCGGCTCCCAGGAGGTAGGGGTCGGCGAGCGGGTTGCGAAACACGCCCTGGTAGGCGGCGCCGGCGACGGCGAGCATGCCCCCGACCAGCAGCCCGAGCACGACCCGAGGGAACCGGAGCGACCACAGGATGTTGGCCTGGCCTGGGTCGACCGCACCACCGAAGAGCGCGGCGACGACGCTCGCCGGGGCGATGTGCACGGGCCCGGCGAGGACGCCGATCGCGCAGCTCACGACCAGCGCCGCGACGCCTGCCGCCGCCCAGATCCAGGGCAGGCTCGGCAGCCCGCTGACCGCCACCTGCCGCACCCGAACGCCGACGCCGAGCATCAGGCGGCCTGCCGCTCCAGCTGCTGGACGCGAGGCGCGATGACCTGCATGAAGTCGATCACCCGGGGTCCCCAGCGCGACGCGATGTCGTCGTCGACCCCGACGACCTGGCCTGAGCGGACGGCGGCGATGACGCCCCAACCCGGACGCGCGGCGACGGTGCTCAGGTCTTGCTTGCAGCACTTGGTGTCGGCAAGCACGATCAGGTCGGGGTTGGCGGACAC
>DASYRA010000006.1:0-5918 GCA_036004845.1 Candidatus Limnocylindria bacterium | reverse complement strand
ACGGATGGCTACCTCCTCAACCTGCGCAGCCTCGTCGGGAAGGAGCCGGTGATCCTCCTCTTCTTCGGCGGCCCGACCCTCAAGGGAGCGGCCCGCGAGCGCGGCGACGCCTTGGCCGAGGCGCTCAAGGATGCGCACTCCAGGCTCGCCAGGCAGGGCGTGACGGTCATCGGCGTCACCACCGACAACGAGCAGCAGCAGACGGCGTACGTCGAGGAGCTGGGGCTACCCTACCTCCTCTTCTCCGACGAGCGCAGGATCGCGGTGTCCCAGCTCGGCATCTCCACCGCCGAGGTGCGCGGCAACGTCAACGCCGAGCCGACCGCCTTCGCGGTGGGAGTGGACGGGACCATCCTGGACATCGTCGAGCAGGCCGCTCCCAAGGGCCTTGTCGCCCGCCTGCTCGAGGCGATCTTCCCACCGGGCTAGACCGATGCTCGCCGTGCGGAGCTACGCCCCCGGCGAGCCGCTGCGCCTCGAGGAGATCCCCGTCCCGCAGCCGAAGGGGACCGAGGTCCGCGTCAGGGTGGGCGGATGTGGGGTGTGCCACACCGACATCCACATCGCCCGCACCAACCGCATCCGGGTCCTGCGGCCGCTCACCCTGGGCCACGAGGTCGCCGGCTGGATCGATGCCGCCGGACCGGGCGCGGCCGCCGAGCTGAAGCGCGCCCGGCTGGCGAACGGCGACGCGGTCCTGGTCTTCGGGGGCTGGGGCTGTGGGGCCTGCACCCAGTGCGCGGCGGGAGCCGAGCAGCGCTGCGAGCGCTCCGCGTCACCCGGCTTCCAGCGGGACGGCGGCTACGCCGACTACATGCTCGTGCCCCACGCCCGGCACCTGGTGCCGCTGGGTCACCTGCACCCCGACCACGCGGCACCTCTCGCCGATGCAGGGGTCACCCCCTGGCGCGCCGTGCAGCGCGCATCCGCCTGGCTGCAGCCCGGGGCGCGGGTGCTGCTCATCGGCTTCGGTGGCCTCGGCCAGTTCGCGATCCAGTACCTACGCCGGGTCCCCGACCTGACGATCGCGGTCCGCGAGCTGAGCCCCGAGAAGCTGGCGCTGGCCGGGGAGATGGGCGCGGACCTGGGGCTGCTGATGGGCGACGAGGCGCTGGTGGAGCTGGGCCTCGGCGGCCCCGCCGATGTCGTGTTCGACTTTGTCGGCAATGACCCCAGCCTCGAGTACGCGGCCCGCAACGTGGCGCCGGGCGGCCTTGTCTCGGTGGTGGGTGAGGGCGGCGGCCGCTACGAGTTCAGCTTCGACCGCCTGCCGGTCGAGGCCAGCCTGACGACGACGGCTTGGGGCTCGCTGGTCGACCTCAAAGAGGTGGTGCGCCTCGCCAAGCGCAACCGAATGAAGTGGCAGGTGGAGCGGATGCCGCTCTCCGAGGCGGCCGCCGCGCACGATCGCCTGGCCGAGGGACGTGTCAGCGGCAGGATCGTCCTCGTCCCCCGGGGCTAGCCACGGGGAGCTGCGGACCACTCCTCGATGAGCTGCCGGGTGCGCTCGACCAGGAGCGTCGCCCCCTTCAGCGCGAATAGCGTTTCCGCTTCCTGGGCTGCCGCCCGTGCCTCATCGGCCTTTCCCGCCTCGTGGAGCACTCGAGCCAGATGGACTAGCACGTTGCCGTGATGGGCGAGGTAGTCGGTCCTGGCCATGATCGCCTCCGCCTCGCGGGCCAGCGCTTCGGCCCCTTCGTGCTCGCCCCGGCGCGAGAGGACCCGTGCCTGCACCGCCCGCCCGCCGGCCTGCGAGGACACGTCGTCACTCGAGGACGTGTCACGCGCGATCATTCCGAATCGCAACGCCTCGTCGTCCTCGCCGAGACCGAGCAGCACCTCGCCGAGGCCCGCGGCGATGGTCGAGGCGTACGACCGGTCCCCGGTCGAGATCATCGCCTCGAACGACTCCCGGATCAGCTGCGCCGCAGCTTTCAGGTTGCCGGCGCGGTGCTCGATCTCTCCCGCGTCATTAATGGAGTCTGCAATTTGGTTCCGGTTCCCAAGCTCCTCGAATGCCGCGCGGGCAAGGATGTTGCGCTCGCGGGCCTCGGCGAACCGACCCTGCAGGACCAGCAGCCGCCCGATGCCACGGTGCGCTCCCGCGTTCCATTTGGCTCCATGGGCGCTCTCGATCTGAGCCTGAATCTGGGCAATCGCCTCCTCGACGGGCGTTGGGCCAAATACCAGGGAGACGCCCTGTGCCCCCCGCGCCTCACGCTGCCACGTCGCATCCCCAGCGCCCATCTCGACCAGCGCCGCGGCTCGTCGGGCCGCCTCGCCGGCGTGACCGACGGCGAACAGGAGGAAGGCGGCCCAGGATTCCGCCATGCGTGCTCCCGACTCCTCGCCAGCGCGTGCCAAGGTGGCGGCCAGCCGTTCCGCATCACGGATTGACTCAGTCAGCTCCGTCGACCGAGTCGATGCACGAACGGTCAGGAGACCAAGCTCCGCAAGCGCACTCGCTCCCTCGTCGCCGGCCCCGCCAGCCTCTGCGAAGGCTTCGGACAGGATCCGCTCCGCGCGCGGCGCGTCACCCGCCTCCGGCAGCCGGATGCCGAGGGTGTAGAGCAGGCGGCGGCGGCGTGGCAACTCGTCCGGCAGCAGCTCGACGGCACGGTCCAGAAGATCGACGGTCGCGGCGACGTCGCCGCGGGCGTCGGCCCGCTCGCCGGCGTCGGCCAGCAGGGTCCCCGCCCGGATGGCGAGCTCCTCGGCACGCGCATCGGCCGGACCCAGCTCGATCCGGTAGCGATATGCCTGCTCAAGATGGTAGGCCACGATCTCCTGGTACTCAGGCAGCCGATCAGTCGCCACCCGCTCCAGCCAGGCAGCGAAGCGCTCATGCAGCTCAGAGCGCGTCTGCTTCGCGAGTGCCTGGTAGGCCGCATCGCGGATCAGCAGGTGGCGGAACCGATAGGCCTCGTCCCCTGCGAAGGAAGCCTGCTCGGGACGGACCAGCTCCATCCGCATCAGGCTCGCCAGCCGGTCACGGACCTGCCCACGCATCGGCTCAGGTGTGAGGTCCGTCACCGCCCCGCGATGGAAGACCTTGCCCTCCACGGCGGCGCGCTCGATCACCGACCGCTCCTCGCTGTTAAGCCCGTCGAGTCGTGCCGCCAGCAGTGCCTGGATGGTGGGGGGCAGAGTGAGCTGTCGCAGGTCCGCCGGGGCGACCCAGCCACCGTTCGACCGCACCAGGAAGCCGTCGTCGATCAACTTGGCCAGCAGCTCTTCGACGAACAGCGGGTTGCCCTCCGCTGCTTGGCTGATATGGGTCCGAAACTCGGCGGGCAGCTCGGCCCGACCCAGGAGGCTGCTGACCAGCTCCGCACTCTCCACCTCGGAGAGTGGTTCCAGCGACATCGTGGTCACCCACCGCTTCCCGCCACCCCAGGTCGGCCGCTTCTCGAGGAGCTCGGCACGCGCCATGACGATCAGCAGGATCGGGGCGTCGCGAGTCCAGTCCGCGATGTGCTCGATGAGGTCGAGGAAGGTGGGCTCGCCCCAGTGAATGTCGTCGAAGACGAGGATCAAAGGTCTCTTGCGCGCAAGGGCCTCGAAGGTCTTGCGGATGGCCCAAAAGATCTCGTCGGGCACCGGGGGCGCGTCCTGGATGCCGAGCAGGCCCCCCACGATGGCTGCAACCCGCTCGGCCTCGGGTTCAGCCTGGAGGATCTCCCCCAGGCGAGTGAGCGCCGCCTCAGACGGGTCCTCATCCGCGATCCCAGCGCCGCTGCGAATCGCTTCCGTCACGGGCCAGTAGGTAATTCCCTGGCCATATGCCAGGCATCGACCGGAAGCGACTTGAGCCTGATTACCGACCGAGCCGATGAACTCCTCCACAACGCGCGACTTCCCGACCCCGGCGGCACCGACGATCGTGAAAAGGTGGCAGATCCGCTCCTCGACCGCTTCTCGGAAGGCGTCCTCCAGGTGGCGCAATGGACGCAGGCGCCCGACCAGCGGGGCATCCGACGGCCGCACATGCCTCCCCACGGAGTCGGACACGCCGGTGAGACGCCATGCCGGAACCCGCTCGGATTTGCCCTTGAGAGCGAGCGCCTCGACCGGCTCGCTCAACACCGCATTGCGAACGAGCGCGTAGGTCTCGGCCCCGAGCAGGATCTCGCCCGGAGCGGCTGCGGCCTCGAGTCGAGCAGCGACGTTGACTGTGTCACCGGTGACGATGCGCTGCCCGGCAGCCACATCCCCCGCCACGACCTGCCCTGTGTTGATCCCCGCACGCCATTCGATGACGACCCCGCGTTCGGCTCGCATCCGCGGCTCCAGCTCCGACAGGCGGCCACGGATCTCGATCGCCGCGCGGCACGCGCGGAGGGCGTCGTCCTCATGCACGACCGGCACACCGAAGATCGCCATCACCGCGTCGCCGATGAACTTCTCGATGACGCCGCCGTGGGACTCAATCGCGTCGCGCATGACGTCGAAGTACATCGTCATGACGGCCCGCATCGACTCGGGGTCCATGCGCTCACCGAGGGCAGTCGACGACACGGCATCGATGAACAGAACCGTCACCGTCTTGCGCGTTTCACGCATCTGCGAGAGCTCTCCGAACGCAGTGCCGCATGAGTTGCAGAATCTCGCCCCCTCCGGATTCACGGTCCCGCAGTTGCTACAGGTCGCCACCTCAGCCTCCGAGACGGGCGATCGCCGCGTCGATCCGGGAAAGCGTGCGCTCCCGCCCGAGCAGCTCCATCGACCCGAAGAGGGGCGGCGAGACGAGGCGCCCGGTGATCGCCACGCGGAGCGGCCGGAAGAAGTCGCCGGCCTTCCAGGCGTGCCCCTCGGCAGCGTTGCGACAGATCGCCTCCAGCTCGCCAGCCGCAAAGTCGGGCTCCGGCACGGCGGCCAGCGCCTCGCGTGCCAAGCGCACCGCTTCCGCCGTCTCGGCGGCGGAGCGGCCCTTGGCCAGCAGCAGCTCCCGGTCGTAGAGGGCGGCGATCTCGGCATCGGTCTCGGTCAGGAAGGCGGCCAGCTCGGTCGCATCTCCCAGGCGGACCAGCCGCTCCTTGAGAAGCGGCGCCAGGCGCATGACGATCCCGTCGTCGAGCGCCGCCGGCAGGAACGGGCGCAGGCGATCGGCGAGCTGCCCATCGGCCAGGGAGCGGATGTAGACGCCATTGAGGTAGTCGAGCCGATCCCGATCGAAGACCGCACCCGCCTTGTGCACCTCGCCGATCTCGAAGCGCTCAGCCAGCTCGGCCAGCGAGAAGATTTCCTCCTCGGTCCCCGGCGACCAGCCCAGGAAGGCCAGGAAGTTGACCATCGCCTCAGGCAGGTAGCCCTGCTCCCGGTAGGCGGTGATGGCGGTCTGCGACTTGCGCTTGCTCATCTTCGACCGATCCGGGTTCAGGATCAGCGGGATGTGCCCGAACTTCGGCTCGCGGTAGCCGAGCGCGCGGATCAGGGCGATGTGCTTCGGCGTGTTGGACAGGTGATCCTCGCCGCGCACGACGTGGGTGATCGCCATCGCCTCGTCGTCGACGACCACGACGAAGTGATAGAGAGGCATCCCGTTGCTGCGCACGATCACGAAGTCGCCGAGCAGCGCGTTGTCGAACTCGACCTCGCCGCGGATCAGGTCGTCGAAGCGGACGTGCTCCGGCGGGACCTTGAGGCGCAGGGCCGGACGGCGACCCTCGGCCTCGAAGGCGGCGAGATCGGCATCGGTCACGCGCAGGCAGCGGCCGTTGTAGCGCGGCGCCTCGTGCTTCCGCTCCTGCTCGTGGCGGACGGCATCCAGCTCCTCAGGCGTGCAGTAGCAGTGGTAGGCGGCGCCGCTGTCCAGGAGCCGATCCGCCTCGCGCGCGTAGAGGTCCATCCGCTGGCTCTGCCGGTAGGGCGCGTACGGACCGATGTCGTCGCCCCCCGCCACCTGCGGCCCCTCGTCC
>DASYRA010000005.1:0-9443 GCA_036004845.1 Candidatus Limnocylindria bacterium | reverse complement strand
TCACCACCGTGGGCGGCGCCAGCGTGGCGGTGACCGCCGACGGGTTCGACGACGGGACCGGCACCGTGCCGGACGACGGTGGCCTGACCATCTCGCTGCGCCCCAACGTGGTGAGCGGCGCCGTGACCGACGGCGACGGGAAGCCGATCGCCGGGGTTCGGGTCTTCGTCGAGGGTGCTGACCAGCCGGCCGTCACGGATGGGCAGGGGCGCTACGTGCTCCCCGATGTCCCCGAGGAAGGGACGCTCATCTACAAGATGCCGGGCTATCGGCTGGGGGCAATCCCGATCGACGCGCAGATGACGAAGGACGTGGCCCTGACGCCGTTCGTCGCCCGCGCCCTGTACGCCCCGTCGGCGATCTTCGAAGGGACCGGCCGACTGGACGACCTGCTGGACCTGATCGACCGCACCGAGGTGAATGCCATGGTCATCGACGTCAAGGAGACGGCCGGCAACCTCTACTGGGCGACGGACCTGCAGCCAGCGACCGCGGTCGGTGCGGTCATGGAGCACCCGCTGTTCGATCTGGAGGAGCTGCTGCCACAGCTCAAGGAGCGAGGGATCTACACCATCGCCCGGATGGTGGTGATGAAGGACAACACGCTCGGCAAGGCGCGACCGGACCTGGCGGTCCTGAATGCTGCCACCGGCGAGCCGTGGCGCGACTATCGCGGCGGCATCTGGCTCGATCCCTACAACACCGGCGTGGCCGAGTACATCGCGGCGCTCGCCGGCGATCTGGCCGACAAGGGGTTCGACGAGGTGCAGCTGGACTACGTCCGGTTCTTCAGTGACGGCGACTACGCGACCGCCGACACCAACCTGCCGAACACGCAGTCGTTCCGGCTGCCCGCCATCCGGCGCCTCTTCCGGATCGTCTCCGACTCGCTCCTGACGAAGCGCGCCTTCTTCTCGGCCGACGTCTTCCCGATCAGCTTCATCGCCACGGACGACCAGGGGATCGGGCAGCGGCCGGAGGTGATCATGCCGTACGTCGACTACTTCTCGCCGATGGTCTACCCGAGCCACTACGGGCCGTACACATTCGGCTTCGCGAATCCCAACGACCATCCCTACGAGGTGATCGACGAGACGCTGAAGATCATGAACGAGGAGCGCGCCGGCCTGCGGTTGGTGATCCGGCCGTGGATCCAGGACTTCGGCTTCGGGGCGTTCCCTCCCTACAGCGCCGACCAGATCCTGCAGGAGATGCAGGCCCTCACCGACAACGGCGCCCAGGGCTGGATGATCTGGAATGCCGCCGCACGCTTCACCGAGTCGGCGCTCGCCCCGCCCCGCGAGGACGAGGACTCCGCGCCGATCACCAGCCCGCTCTCCAGCGCATCGCCCTCGCCGGGCTCCTGACCGCGATGCGCCTCGTCGTGCAGCGGGTCAGTCGCGCCGAGGTACGGGCCGACGGCGAGCTGCTGGGCGCGATCGGCCGGGGCGCGGCCGTGCTGGTTGGGATCGGGGTGGGGGATACACCCGAGCTGGTCGACCGGCTGGCCGACCGGCTGGCTGGCCTCCGTTACTTCGAGGACGCGGACGGACGCACGAACCTGGCGATCGACGAGGTGGGCGGCGCCTTCCTGGTGGTGAGCCAGTTCACCCTGCTGGCCGACCTGCGCCGAGGTCGGCGACCGGGTTTCGCGCCGGCAGCCCCGCCCGAGGTCGCCGAGCCGCTGGTGGACCGATTCGTCCAGCGCTTGCGCGATGCTGGGCGGAGCGTGGCGACCGGACGCTTCGGGGCGGAGATGGAGCTCGAGCTGGTGAACGACGGCCCGTTCACCCTGGTGCTCGATGCCGGCGCGGAGGGCTGAGTCAGACCTTCTCGGCGGTCCGGATGCAGCGCGAGCAGGCCTTGATGCGGACCGGCGAGCCGTTGCGCTGGACGACCATCGGCTGCAGGTTGGGCAGCCAGCGGCGCAGCGCGCGTTTGCGGTTCATGCCGACCGACTGGGGGTTCCAGCCGGTGATCGGCCGCTTGCCGCAGATATCGCAGGCTCGAGCCATGGAAGGGATCTCCGTTTCATGAACGAACCGGCGCACCGTGCCTCGGCGCCGCCGGAACGGCCCGATCCTAGCACGCTACGATCGGGCCATGCAATCAGCGGGGCGGCGCGTCCCAGTGCCCCTCGCCCCGGGCGATCTCGACCTGCCGATCCGCTCGGTCCTGCCGGAGCTGGCGCGCGGCGCTGCGGCCCTCGGAAAGCTGGGCATCATGACGCCACGGCAGGCGCTCTTCTACCTCCCGTTCCGCTACGACGACTTCAGCGACCTGCGCCCGCTGGGTGAGCTCGTCGCCGACGAGAAGCAATCCGCCCGCGTGAAGGTGACCGAGGTCAAGCTCGAGCCCGGCTTCGGCAGGCGCCCGCAGCGGGTCATCGCGCAGCTGGCGGACGGGACCGGGACGGCGGAGGCCATCTGGTTCGGGAGGCGGTACGTGGAGCGCCGCCTGGAGAAGGGAGCGGAGGTCGTGGTCAGCGGCAAGGTGACCTTCCGCGGCTGGCGACCCCAGTTCACCTCGCCCGACTTCTCGCCGGTGGGGCATGAGTCGATCCACACCGCCCGGGTGGTGCCGATCTATCGGCTGGTGGGGGGCGTCACCCAGCGCCGCGTCCGCGAGCTGCTGGCGCGTGTGCTGGAGCGCGCGCTGCCCGCGGTCGAGGATCCGCTGCAACCAGCGGAGCGGGGCGACCTGCCCGTGCTGGACGATGCCCTGCGCGCGGCGCACTTTCCCGAGGAGGCGGCGGACGTCCCGGCCGCGCTCGATCGCCTCGCCTTCGACGAGCTGCTGGCCCTCCAGCTGTCGATGGCGCAGGCCCGCGAGGCACGGGCCGGGCAACGAGCGGCGGCGGTCGCGGTTGATGTCGCGGAGCTCGGCGCCCTGCTCAGCGCGCTGCCGTTCGCGCTGACCGACGACCAGCGCCGGGCCGTCGACGAGATCGTCGCCGACCTCGCCTCGGACGCGCCGATGCGGCGCCTCCTGCAGGGAGATGTGGGGAGCGGCAAGACGGCGGTCGCGGCGGTCGGCCTGGCGGCGGTCGTGCTGGCGGGGTGGCAGGGCGCGCTGATGGCGCCGACCGAGATCCTCGCCCGGCAGCATCACCTGGGCCTCGCTCCACTCCTCGAGGCGCTCGGCGTCCGCGCCGAGTTCCTGTCCGGGTCCCTCGGCGCGGCCGCCAAGAAGCGCATCCACGACGCCATCGAGGCGGGGGAAGCGGAGGTCGTCATCGGGACGCATGCCGTCATCGCCGAGGCGGTCACGTTCGACCGCCTCGCGCTGGCCGTGGTCGACGAGCAGCATCGCTTCGGGGTGGCGCAGCGCGCCGCGCTCCAGGCCAAGGGGGCCGGACGCGAGCCGCACCTGCTCGCCCTGACGGCGACCCCCATCCCGCGCACCCTGGCGCTGACCTTCTACGCGGACATGGCGATCAGCACCATCCGCGAGATGCCGCCCGGCCGGCGCGGGATCCGAACCGAGGTGCGCAACCGGACGGCGCTGCCGCGCATCGAGGCGTTCCTCGCCGCCGAGGCGGCAGCGGGCCGGCAGTCGTTCGTGGTCGTCCCGCTGGTCGCGGAGAGCGAGGCGCTCAGCGCCGCCTCTGCCGAGGCCGAGTACGAGCGGCTGCGGGAGGCGCTGCCCGGCCTCCGCATCGGCCTCGTCCACGGGCAGCAGCGCGCGGAGGCGCGCGACGCCACGATGGCCGCCTTCGCGGCCGGGGAGCTGGATCTCCTCGTGGCGACGACGGTCGTCGAGGTGGGCATCGATGTGCCGAACGCCTCGGTGATGCTGGTCGAGGATGCGGACCGCTTCGGCCTCGCCCAGCTGCACCAGCTCCGCGGACGGGTGGGGCGCGGCGAGCAGCAGTCGTTCTGCATCCTCGTCACCGACGCCGTCGACGATCGCTCACGCGAGCGCCTCGAGGTCGTGCGCGGCTCGAGCGATGGCTTCGAGATCGCCGAGGCCGACCTGCGCCTGCGTGGAGCGGGCAACGTACTGGGGACGCGGCAGTCGGGCCTTCCGCCACTCAGGGTGGCGTCGCTCTTCGAGCCGCGGCACCTGGCGCTGGCCGAGCGGGCGGGCACGTTGGCGCGACGCCTGGTGGCGGCCGACCCCGCGCTCGCGTCTCGGCCCGAGCTGGTCCGGATGCGCGACGACCTTGCCGCCGCCGAGGACGAGGGAGACGCAGCCTGATGCGCGTCATCGCCGGCACGGCCCGCGGACGCCCGCTCGTCTCGCCTCGCGGCACCACGACGCGGCCGATCACCGATCGCGTGAAGGAGACCCTCTTCGGCATCCTGGCCGACCGCGTGATCGATGCTCGCGTTCTGGACCTGTACGCGGGGAGCGGCGCCATCGGGATCGAGGCACTGTCGCGGGGCGCGGCCAGCTGCGACTTCGTCGAGCAGGACCGCCGGGCCGTGGCCGCCATCCGCGAGAACCTCGAACGGGCCGGAGTCGCGGAGCACGCATCGGTCCATGCCCAGGATGTGCTGCGCTACCTGGACCGCTCGCCGGACGTTGGATTCGGGCTCGTCTTCATGGATCCGCCGTACGAGGAGCGTGCTATCCTCGCGCCGCTCGAACGCCTGGTGGCCGGCCTCGCGCCGGGAGCGGCGGTGGTGGTGAAGCATCACTGGCGCACGCCGATCCCGGAGGCGCCCGGGCTCGCTCGATGGCGGGAACGACGGTTCGGCGAGACGACCCTGACCTTCCTGGCCGCGACCACCGGAGCCGATGGAGTGGAGGAGTGATGAGCCGCGTCGCGGTCTTCCCCGGCTCGTTCGACCCGATGACGAACGCGCACCTCGATGTCGCCCGGCGCGCGGCCGCGCTGTTCGATCGGCTGGTGGTCGGCGTCCTCAACAACCCGCGCAAGTCGCCACTCTTCAGCGTCGAGGAGCGGATCGCCCAGATCACCGACGCGGTCGCCGAGTTCGGCGCGAACGTGGTGGTCGCCGGCTTCGACGGGCTGACGGTCGACTTCGCCCGTCGCCACCAGGCCGAATTCATCGTCCGTGGCCTGCGGGCGGTCAGCGATTTCGAGGCCGAGCTCCAGATGGCACACACCAACCGCAAGCTGCAGCCAGGGGTCGACACCGTCTTCCTGATGTCCGCCCTCGACTTCGGATACCTCTCCAGCAGCCTGGCCAAGGAGGTTGCCCAGTTTGGGGGCGAGATCGACGGGATGGTCCCGGCGCCGGTCGCCGCGGCGCTGCGGGCGCGATTCTTGACGCCGGGCTGAGGTCGGGGCGAGGCTATAATCCCGCCACGAACGAGACGTCGCGGGAGGTCGCAGCCACGGACATCATCTTCCTTGTCGAGCGGTTGGAGTCTCTCGCCGCGAGCGCCAAGAAGCTGCCTCTCACGAACAACGTGGTGATCGACCAGGCAGCCGTCCTGGAGCTGATCGACCAGCTGCGGGCGGCCGTCCCCCCGGAGGTCGCCCAGGCACGGCGCATCACCGAGGAGGCCGGCCGTATCACCGAGCGCGCCCGCGAGGAGGGCGACGCCGTCATCGCCCGCGCCCAGGAGCAGGCGGCCCGCATGCTCGAGGACCGCGAGCTGGTGCAGATGGCCAAGCAGCGGGCCACCGAGATCATCGAGACGGCCACCCGCGAGGCCGCCGACATCCGTCGCGGCGGTGACGAGTACGCGGCCGGCGTGCTGATCCGGCTCGAGGGCGAGTGCATCAAGGCGCTGACCAGCATCAAGCGCGGGATCGACATGCTCGACGAGCGCTATCGCCCGCCGCGGCCCGAGTCCGACGAGGCCGAGCCGCTGCCGATCGCGGTCGAGCCCGAAGCTCTGGGGTCCGCCGCCCGGTCGTGATCAGGTTCAACGTCGCGGGCATGCTCCAGGAGCCGCCGGGAGCGACCCGCGAGGTTGCCCTCCGGGACCGCTACCTCTCGGCAGGCGCGGACGTCGAGCTGGCGGGGCCGGTCGACGGGATCCTCCGATTGCAGCGCACGAACCGCGGCATCCTCTTGCGCGGGTCGGTCGATGCCCCCGTGCGGCGCACCTGCTCACGCTGCCTGGACCCGTTCGTCGAGACGGTTCATCTCGAGCTGGCGGAGGAGTTCCTGCCCTCCGTCGACCCGCAGCGGGGCGTCCCGCTCCCGCCTCCCGCGTCTGACGAGGAGGCGCTGCTGATCGACCCGCAGCACCAGATCGATCTGACGCCGATCCTGCACGATGAGCTGGTCCTGAGTGAGCCGATGCACGCGCTGTGCCGCGCCGATTGCCCGGGGCTCTGCCCCGGCTGTGGTCGTCACATGGAGGTCGGGAGCTGTGACTGCGTCACGGACGAGCCGGACCCTCGGCTGGCGGCGCTGGCGCGCCTCCTCGAAGGGACGCGCGACTGAACCCTTCGGGGATGTCGACCCTCGATCGATCGGCGGCTATACTGCGACCTCCTCTTCACCGATATAGGAGTCGCGCGTGGGCGTTCCCAAGCGAAAGGTCTCGAAGGCACGCCAGGGTGAGCGGCGCTCGCACCTGGCCATCAGCGCTCCGCCGCTGGTCGAGTGCTCGCATTGCCATGAGCTGAAGCTCGCGCACCACGTGTGTCCGACCTGCGGCTACTACGACGGCCGCGAAGCGGTCGTCATCGAGGCAACTGCGCCGGCCGAAGGCCAGCGCTGAGCCGGCGCCGCTGATGCGCATCGCGGTCGACGCGATGGGCGGGGATTTCGCTCCTCGCGAGATCGTGCGCGGCGCCATCACCTACGCCGCCTCGCATGCCGACGAGGTGATCCTGGTCGGCGATGTGCCCCGCATCGAGGCCGAGATCGCGGAGTTCGGTCACGGGCACCCCGCCAGCGTCTCGTTCGTCGACGCCACCGAGGTGATCGAGATGGGGGAGCATCCCGCAACGGCGCTGCGCGCCAAGCGCCGGTCCTCGATCCGCGTCGCGACCGACCTCGTTCGCGACGACCTGGCTGACGCGCTGGTGAGCGCGGGGTCGACCGGCGCAACCATGGCCGCGGCCGTCTTCCGGCTGGGCCGCATCGAGGGGATCGACCGTCCCGCCCTGGCCGCCCACCTGGTCACCGCCAGCGGCCCGATCCTGCTCCTCGACGTCGGGGCCAACGTCGACTCTGAGGCGAGCAACCTGGTGCACTACGCAGTGATGGGCTCCATCTACTCGGAGCACGTGCTCAGGGTGCCGCGCCCTCGGGTCGGTCTGCTGAACATCGGCGAAGAGGCAGAGAAGGGGGACGCCCTGGCGCGCGAGGCACATGCCCGGATCCGGGAGAGCGGGCTGAACTTCATCGGCAACGTAGAGGGCAACGACATGGTCGCCCACGTTGCCGACGTGGTGGTCTGCGACGGCTTCGTCGGCAACGTCGTGATCAAGTTCTTCGAGGGGCTGACCAGCTACATCTTTCGGTCGCTGCGCACCGACCTGCAGCAGGGCCCGATGGCGCCGCTGGCGCTGTTGGCCCTCAAGCCGGGCTTCGACCGCATGAAGCATCGGTTCGACTACGAGCAGTACGGCGGAGCGCCGTTGCTCGGCGTGCGCGGAGTGAGCATCGTGACCCACGGCCGCGCGCGGGCGCGCATGTTCGAGAACGCCATCCGGGTCGCCTCCGAGGCGGCGACCGCTCGGATCCCGCAGCTGATCGCCGACTGGACGCGGGAGCATCCCGCCTTCGCGCGCCGCGACACCTCCGAGCTGATCGCAGGCGGGACGGAGCCCCTGGTTGCGGGACCGGGGGGAGACGCCTGACCAGCGCGCCGTCCCGGCGACGTCGCATCCGGCCAAGCCCGGGACTCGAGGCGCGGCGGCTGGCATTGCTCGCGCTCTTCGAGGACGAGTTCCGGCCTGCCCAGGCGCTCGTCGCGCTGACCCGCCTCGCGGACGAACACGGCAGCGACCCGGAGGTGGCATCCCACGCGCGCGAGATCGTCGAGGGCGTCATCGAGCGTCGCACCGAGCTGGACGAGAGGATCGCCGCATTTGCCCCCGCGATCCCGGTCAGCGAGCTCGGCAAGGTCGAGCGCACGATCCTCCGGAGCGCGCTATGGGAGGTGCTATACTCCGCCGCGACCTCGAGCGGGGAGACGATTCACGACGCCGTTTCCCTCGCCCGGACCTACTCCGGGGACGCGGCTCGCCGCCTCGTGAACGGCGTCCTGGGAAGCGTTGCCAGATCATCGCCTGGAGGAGCCTGACGGTGGCCGACGGAACCACGTTCGACCGACTCAAGAAGCTGATCGTCGAGCAGCTCGGCGTCGACGAAGAGGAGGTCACCCCGACCGCCTCGTTCGTCGAGGACCTGAATGCGGACTCGCTGGACCTCGTGGAGCTGATCATGAGCCTCGAGGAGGAGTTCGGCATGGAGATCTCCGACGAGGATGCCGAGAAGATCCAGAAGGTCTCCGACGCGGTCGAATTCATCGAGGAGCACCAGCAGTAACGATCGGAGCCCATGGCCAGCCCGCAGATCGACGAGCTGGGTGAGCGACTCGGCATCGTCCTGCGGGACCCGGAGGCTATTCGCCAGGCGTTCGTCCACAGCTCCTTCCTCAACGAGAACCCGGGTGCCGCGCCGGGGCACAACGAGCGCCTCGAGTTCCTTGGCGACGCCGTCATCGGCCAGGTCGTCAGCCGTCTGCTGTATGACCGCTTCCCCGACGACGACGAGGGGCTCTTGACCGCTCGACGCGCCGCCCTCGTGAACCGCGACTCGCTCGCCGCGATCGCCCTGGGGCTTGGGCTCGACCGATACCTGCTCCTCGGGCGAGGCGAGGCCGGTGGCGGTGGCGCGGCCCGGCCGTCCCTGCTGGCGGCGACCTTCGAGGCCCTCGCCGGGGCGCTTGCCGTGCGGGAGGGCTTCGGACCCACGCAGCGCTGGCTGCGGCGCATCTTTGCAGCCCTCATCGCGCCGACCCGGACCGAGGAGCCGCCGAAGTCAGCGAAGAGCAGGCTCCAGGAGTGGACCCAGCGCCACCACCACCAGAAGCCGCGCTACGAGGTGACTGGCGTGACCGGGCCGTCGCACCGGCAGGCATTCACGGTGGCCGCCGTCGTCGACGGGCGCGAGATGGGGATCGGACACGGGTCCAGCCGCCAGCGGGCAGAGGAGGATGCGGCCGCGGCCACCCTCAACCAGCTGGTGGAGAAATCGCCACCGCCCGGCGACGCGCTGTGAGCCGGCTGAAGGAGCTGCGCCTCCACGGGTTCAAGACCTTCGCCGATCCGACCCGCTTCGTGTTCGAGCGCGGTGTGACCGCGGTGATCGGGCCGAACGGCTCTGGCAAGAGCAACATGGCCGACGCCGTCCGCTGGGTGCTCGGCGAGCAGTCGAACCGTTCGCTGCGTACGCGTCGCGCCGACGACGTCATCTTCGCGGGGAGCGAGGGTCGCCGCCCCCAGGGGATGGCCGAGGCGATCCTCACGCTCGACAACAGCGATGGCTGGCTCCCGATCG
>DASYRA010000004.1:0-23610 GCA_036004845.1 Candidatus Limnocylindria bacterium | reverse complement strand
GAGTAGGCCGACGCCACGGTGCGGTCCTTCGCATTCTGGTTGTAGTCGATGAAGACCCCGTGCCGCTCCTCCTTCCACCACTTGCTGGTGGCCAGCTTCGGCACCCGTCGCTCGACCTCGCGGGCCAGGGCCAGCGCGGCGCGTCGCACCTCGCCGAAGGTCCAGCGCGGCTCGATGCGGGCGTAGACGTGGATCCCGCGCGAGCCCGACGTCTTCGGCCAGCCCGTCAGGCCGTGATCCGAGAGCACCTCGCCGGCCACCACCCCCACCTGGCGCACCATGCTCCACGGGACGCCGGGGCCGGGATCGAGGTCGACCCGCAGCTCATCGGGATGGTCGAGGTCGTCGGCACGCACCGGATGCGGGTTGAGATCGATGCAGCCGAGGTTGACCACCCACGCCAGCGCCGCGCCGTTGCTGACCACCACCTCGTCCGCGGTCCGGCCCGATGGAAAGGCGAGCTCCACGGTGCGGACGAATGAGGGCACCGATGCGGGGGCCCGCTTCTGGAAGAACGCCTCGCCGCCCGCGCCGTTGACGAAGCGCTTGAGCGCCATCGGCCGGTCCATCACCCCGCGCAGCGCACCCGGCGCGACGGCCAGGTAGTAGTTCACCAGGTCGAGCTTGCTGATCCCGGCCTGCTCGAAGAAGACCTTGCCTGGGTTGCTGATCGCGACCTCGAAGCCATCGACCTCGAGCAGGACCGATGTGTCCTTCGCCACGACGACAGGGTAGCCTCTCACCCATGCTCGAGCGCTGGAGGCGGCTCCTGGATGCGGCGGACCACTGGGCCTCGCAGTGGCGCACCACCCGTGTCGGGCGCCGCGCCATCGTCGGCTTCGCCGAGCACGACGGCGGCGCGGTGGCCAGCAGCATGGCGTACTTCGCGATCCTGTCCGTCTTCCAGGTCGTGGTGCTCGGCGTGATCGTATTCAGCTTCCTCCTCGGCGAGGGGGAGGCGCGGCGGATCCTGATCGGACGCCTTGATTCGGCGCTCCCGCTCGAGCCGGGCACCGTGGCGTCGATCGTCGACAGCATCATCGACTCGCGCGGCGGCGTCACCCTCGTCAGCATCCCGCTGCTGGCGTGGGGATCCATCGGCTTCTTTGGCGCCCTGGCCACGGGCGTGGGACGAGCCTTCGCGACGTCGACGCGGCGACCGTTCTGGCAGGACAAGCTGATCGCCCTCCTGCTGCTGGGAGGGTCGGGCCTGTTGACGCTGATCGCGGTCGGCATCGGCCTCGGCGAGGGGATCGCGTCCCGCTTGGCCGACCGCATCCCGGGGGGCGGCGACGGCGGGGAGCTGCTGGTGGCCCTCCTCGGCTTCGCCCTTCCGATCGTGCTGGTCCTGGTCTCCCTGCTCGTCATCTACCGGGTCGTCCCCAATCGGCGCGTGACGTTCCGCCAGGTGCTGCCGGGGGCGCTGGTGGCGACGGTGCTCTTCACCATGTTGCGCGCCGGCTTCACCTGGTACGCGACCGATGTGGCGCGCTACGAGAGCTTTTTCGGGCCGATCTCGACCGTCATCTCGCTCCTCGTCTTCCTCCATGTCGCGAGCATGGTCGTGCTGCTGGGGGCGGAGATTGGACGCGCCAATGTGCTCGAGGATGACGTGGTCCCAGATAAAAAGGTGGACTCTTGATTAGAACAGGTGGTACCTTTCGGCCTCGTCACGCGCTCTGCATGCGCGCATAGGATCGCGACAGGAGCACGTAGCGGGGCATCTGGGTCGATGGAACAACTACAGACGATTGTCGTATGAGGCGACGATCTCACCTGGCCATCATGGTGATTGCCCTCCTGATGGTCGGAACGAGCATCGTCACCACCTCCTCTCGCGACCAGGCCCAGGCCGCGGACCCGCTCGCCGACGCGAAGGCGCAGCAGCAGGCGCTCGAGGACACTCTGAGCGCGCAGCGTGCTGCCCTCGCCGCGCTCAAGGCGAAGGCGACCACGCTCGGCGCCAAGCTGAATGCCGCGAAGGCGGAGCTCGCGTCGGTGACCGCCGAGTTCAACCGCGTCAGCGGGCTCCTGTCGGAGGTGCAGGTTCAGGTTGCCGAGATCACGGCGCACCTGGCTGACCTCCGCGCCCAGATCGCCAGGCTCGACAAGCAGCTGCAGGCGGTCGCCATCGAGATCCTTCGCCAGACGGATGAGCTGCACGCTCGCGAATCCCTCCTGCAGGAGCACCTCCGCTCCGCCTACGAGCGCAGCCAGACGTCCCTGCTCGAGCTGCTCCTCTCCGCCGATTCGCTCGACGCCGCCACCAACCAGGTGGGCTACATGCTCACGGTCTCCGACCAGGACAAGCAGCTGGCCGATGAGATCAGAGACCTGCGCGCCAGCCTGGAGTCGCAGGAGGAGGCGCTGCGGGAGGGGCGCGTCGAGGTCGCCGCGGCGCGCGACGTGGCCAACGAAGAGGCGAAACTCCTCGCCGAGCGCGAAGCCGAGCTGGCGGCGATGCAGAAGGAGCTGGCGCGGCTGAAGGCGGCCGCCGAGCAGAAGCGCCGCGAGCAGGAGGCCGCGCTGAACGCGGCGCTCGAGGCGCGAGGCGACGTGGCGCAGCAGATCGAGGACAGCCAGAAGGCCTTCGATGCCGCCACCAAGCTGGTCGCCAAGCTCCAGGCGGAGGAGGATGCGCGGCGCCAGGCGCCATCCGCGTTCGGCTTCAAGTGGCCGGAGCTCACCTTCCACGTCACGCAGGAGTGGGGCCCCACCCGCTTCGTGCTGGAGCCCCCGTACACCTACAAGGGCGTCTACTACCCGCATTTCCACGGCGGGATCGACCTCGCCAACGGTTGCGGGACGCCCGTCCTCGCGGTCGGCACGGGGACCGTGAGGGCCTCCGGCCAGCCACTCTGGCCATGGGACTCCGGCTACGGGGTGGTGATCAGCCACGGGTCCGGCGTGCAGAGCTGGTACTGGCACCTGAAGGCGGTGATCGTGGTCAGGGCCGGCCAGGTGGTCAGCCGGGGCCAGGTCATCGGCTACGAGGGGAACACCGGGAACTCAACCGGCTGCCACCTCCACTTCGCCATCAACGACCATGGCGTCTGGGAGAACCCCCGGGTCTACCTGCCCTAGCCGGTTCCGGCGGCCGCCGGCTCGGCGGTCCGCGTCGCGGGTCGATACAGCTTCTCGACGTACTCACCGAGCATGCGCGCGGTGCTGAACTGCCAGATGGCGGCCTCGATCGATGCGCGCATGGTCGAGATCCAGTCGCCGGGAAGCCCCTCGCCATCCCGGGCGTAGAAGCGCGGCACGACCTCCTCCTCCAGGAGCCGATAGAGCTCGGCCGCATCGGCATCGTCCTGGGCGGCATCGTCGGCGAGCGTCTCGCGTCCCCCGATCGCCCAGCCATTGGCGCCGTTGAATCCCTCGTCCCACCAGCCGTCCAGGATGCTGATCGACGGGATCCCGTTCATCGCGGCCTTCATGCCGGAGGTGCCCGATGCCTCCATCGGGCGGCGCGGATTGTTCAGCCAGATGTCGACCCCCCCGATCAGGAAGCGGGCGATGCGCATGTCGTAGTCCTCGAGGATGAAGATCCGGCCGCGCAGGGGCTCCGTGCGAGAGAGGGTGAAGATGCGCTGGATGACCTGCTGGCCCGGGCGGTCGGCGGGGTGTGCCTTGCCCGCCAGCACGACCTGCACCGGCCGCTCGCTGTCGGCGAGCAGACGGGCCAGGCGGTGCTCATCGTGGAAGAGCAGGTCGGCCCGCTTGTAGGTCGCGAAGCGTCGCGCGAAGCCGATGATCAGCGTCTCCGGGTCGAATGCCGCGTGGAGCTCGCGCAGGACGCCGGGTGCCTCGCCGTGCCGCGCGAATTGGCGGGCCAGCCGGCTGCGCATGAACTCGATCAGCTCCCGCTTCTGCTGGCGGTGGGCGCCCCACAGGTCCGTCTCGAGCACGTTCGCGAGCTTGTCGAAGACCTCGGGGCGGGGGACGTCGCTGCCCAGCGATCGAGCCGTGGCGCGCTCGTAGAGGCGTCGCAGCGGGCGGCCGATCCATGTCGCGACATGCACGCCGTTCGTGATCGCCGAGATCGGCTGCGGCCGTACCGGACCCCAGGTCGCGTTGGCGGTCTCGCCGTGCAACCGGCTGACCGCGTTGGCGGCGGTGGCGTGGCGCAGGACGAACGCCGTCATGTCGAACGGCGGCTCGACCTCATCGCCCAGGCCGCGCCCCAGCTCCATGAGCGCCTCCGCCCGCATGCTGCAGGCCTTGAGCCAGGGGTTCAGCAGACGGCTGGCCAGCGCGCGCTCGAACTGCTCGTTGCCGTCCTTGACCGGGGTGTGGATGGTGAAGACGGAATTCTGTCCGACGCGCCGCAGCGCCTCATCGGCTGCCAGGCCGGGCTCCGCCGCGATGAGCTCCCGGGCCCGTTCGAGGAGCAGAAAGGCCGAGTGTCCCTCGTTCAGGTGCCACGCCGCCGGCTCGATCCCCAGCGCGCGCAGCGCGCGGACGCCGCCGATCCCGAGCACGAGCTCCTGGCAGAGCCGCATCTCACGTCCGCGGACGTAGAGGATGTGGGTGATCGGGCGGTCGCTCCCCTCGTTGGCCGGGATGTCCGTGTCGAGCAGCAGGAGCGGGACACGGCCGACCTGTGCCACCCAGACCGCCGCGTGGACCTTGCGGTCGGGGAAGTCGACGCTCACCTGGAGGGGAGACCCGTCCCGTCCGCGCGCGCGTCGCAGCGGCAGCATGGCGGGATCGAGGTCCGGCTGGGCATGTTCCTGATGGCCGTCGGCGTCGATCTGCTGGCGGAAGTAGCCGCGCCGATAGAGCAGGCCCACCCCGATGAAGGGAAGCGCAGCGTCCGAGGCGGACTTGCAGTGATCGCCGGCGAGGATGCCCAGCCCCCCGGAGTAGATCTGCATCGACTCGTGGATGCCGTATTCGGCGCAGAAGTAGGCGACAGGCCCGGGGAGTGATGCGGACGGATCCGAGTCGGTCGCGGCCCGATACCACGAGTCGGACCCGTTGGCCAGGTAGCGTTCGAACTCGTCGAGGAGGCGGCTGGCGTCGACCATGAAATCCTCGTCGGCCAGCAGCTCCGTCCATCGGCCGGGTTCCAGCCCGGCCAGGACGGGGATCGGGCTGCGATGGCGCGACCAGGCGGCTGAGTCGATCCGGGCGAAGAGCGCTCCCGCGCGCGGCGTCCAGCTCCACCACAGGTTGTAGGCCACCTCACCCAGGCCTTCGAGCGCGGGCGGGAGCCCGAAATCGTAGCCTGGCTGACTTGGCACCCGGACCGGGGACGTCATCGAGGGCCGATGATAGGGAGTCCGACCGCTGCTCCGCCGCGTTCGGGCGCCAAACCGGCCGAGGGTATCGCTGTTTTTGGCGCTGTGGCGTACCCTATCGGACCCGTGATGGACGGCTATTCGGTCCAGGAGGCGGCGTCGGTCCTCGGGGTCGCGGAAGGGCGCGTCTGGGAGCTCTTGGCCAGAGGCGTGCTGCTCGGCACCCCCGAGGGTGACTCCATGCGCGTTTTCCTCAAGGCGCAGCCCGGCCCGATCGCGGCCGCGAGCGCGCGTGAGGAGCCCCCCCGCACGAACGGCAACGGAGGCTCGCACGGCCCAACCCCCGAGGCCAGCGCCTTCCGCGAGCTGCTGACCGAGTTTCGCAACCTGACCGAGCGCTACGGGCAGGCGCTGCTCGCCCTCGGGGAGGCGCGAGGCGAGGTGGCCGGCCTTCGCTCACGGGTCGACCAGCTCGAGACACGCCTGGACCTTCGACTGCCCCCGCCGATCGAGGCGGCGCCCGTCGCCTGGGACTCCTTGAGCGTCCCGGCCTCGACGCCGGCACCGGAGGGCGCCGTCCCTCCACCCGCAAAGGCGCCTCGGCCGTCGCGTCACGCGCAGCGTCCCCGTAAGGCCCGCTCCTCTCGAGAGGCGGTGCAGGGCTTCGCCGACGCACTGGCCCGCGCCCAGGATCCGAATCCGCCCGAACTGGCGGAAGGACGGGTCGAGCCGGAAGCCGAGCCCGAGGAGAGCGCCGAGCCCATCACCACGACCGCTGAGGAGCCGCTGGAGCCGATGGCGGCCGCGGAAGCCGCGGAGACCGCCGAGCAGGTCGCGGCGGACGAGGTCGCGGCGGACGAGGCCGCGGTCGACACCGAAGAGGTGCTGTCCGCGGCCGCCAGTGTCGAGGCTCCCATCGAAGACGTCGCGGTGGACGAGGCAGCAGCCGGCCCATCGACCGCCGAGGTCGAGCCCCCGACCTACAGCGCCGCCGTCGTGGAGCCGGACTGGTTCGCCGATGGTGACTTTGCCTGGCTCGACGCCGCGGAGATGGAGGCGAGCCCTCCGCCCGAGGCGGGAGCAGCGACGCCCGGCGCCACCGAGCCGGGGCCCGAGGCAGCGGTCGACGAACCCGAGGCAGCGGTCGCCGAACCCGAGGCAGCGGTCGCCGAACCCGAGGCAACCTCGGCGGAGCCGGTGGCAGTGGCGGCGGAGCCGGTGGCAGTAGCGGCGGAGCCCGAGGCCGCGGCCGCCGAGCCGGAGCCAGTGGCGATGCCGGAGCCGCAGATCCAGGCGGAGCCGCTCCGCGAGCCCGAGCCGGCTCGCGAGCCCGAGCCGCTTCCCGATTTCAAGGCCGAGGCCGATTTCGCGCCCTGGCAGCCGCCTGAACCGCCCGTCCCGCAGGTTCGTGCCGAGCCCGAGCCGCCGACCAGGAGCTCGGCGGTCGCCGTGGACGTGGTCGAAGAGGAGGTCATGTGGCTCGGTGGTGACCGCGAGCCAAGCGCGATCATGCAGGATGAGCCTCGCCAGGAGCAGCGCGCGGAGGCGGCGGGCTGGCCCGCGGTCGACGTCCCTCCCCCGGTCGATGTGCCGCGACCACCCCTGGCCATGACCGAGGATGAGCTCGCACGGCTCGCACTCGACGAGGGCTGGGACGAGGCCGAGGTGGCTGCGATCCGGGCCATGATCACTCCGCCGCCGACGGCGAGAGTCGACCTGCCGGGCGCGGGCGAGCTCCGTCAGGCGATGGCTGCCCTCGAAGCCGTTCCCGTGCAGGTCGACCCCTCCTATGACGTGTCGCGCCAGTGGGCCAAGCCCACACCGGGCGACGACGAGCCGCCCCGTCGGGACGACTGGGCGTTCGGTGCCGAGCCGCCGCCCCCGCCGGCCCCCGTCATCCGCCCCCCGAATGACGTGACGTCCGCCCTGCGGCGCGCCGTGGCCGACACCGGCTGGCTGCGACGGCGCCAGGGACCGGCGGCGGCCGCCTATCGCAGGCTGCGGCGCCTCTTCCCCGGTTGACGGGCGGGGGCGCAGCTTCAACGGAGGGGGGACACCTGCCGGACCTCGGACCCCGGGGTGAAGGGTGGGTCGTCGGCCAGCTGGCCCTGATCGGTCTGGTCCTCGTGCTGGGCGTGCGCGGACTGCGGCAACTGCCGCCGGATACCGTGGTCGACTGGCTCGAATTCGGCATTGGCGCCACGGCGATGGTCGTCGGTGCCTGGCTCGTGATCCGCGCCGTCGCCGATCTGGGCGGGAGCTTGACCCCGATGCCCCGACCGCGGGCCGACAGCCGTCTGGTCGAGTCGGGCATCTACGCCCGTATCCGCCATCCGATCTACGCGGGACTGATGCTCGCCAGCCTGGGCTGGAGCGCGCTGACCTGGAGCGTGGCCGCATTCGCCGCCGCGCTGTCACTGGTGGCTTTCCTGGACGCCAAGGCTCGCCGCGAGGAGGCGTGGCTGCTCGAGCGGTACGACGCCTACGAGGACTACCGACGTCGATCGGCGCGCTTCGTGCCCGGGATCTACTGAGGGCCTCTACCCACCGGTTGCGCGCGAACCTTCGCCTCGCCATAATGGTTCGCGTGGCGCGAAAGATTCATGACACGAGAAGTGTTGCCGCAGACCTTCTGGACGAGCTGGCGCCGATCATCGCCGGCGAACGGGCGGCCTTTGCGCAGCGCTGCCACACCCGCTCGATCAGCATGACCCACCTGCTCCTAATGACGCTGCTCGATACGCACGGCCCGGTCCCGATGAGCCGGGTCGCCGAGCTCCTGGGCTGTGGCCTGCCGGCAGCGACCGGGATCGTCTCCCGCATGGAGGAGCGTGGCCTTGTGGAGCGCCAACATGACAGCGAGGACCGACGCGTGGTCACCCTCCGCCTCTCCGACGGGGGGGCGGCCGAGATCCGCGACCTCCAGCTCAGCCGCCGCCAGCGCATGGCGACGGCCCTCAGCCACCTCTCCGACCCCGAGCGCGAACAGCTGCTCGTGTCCGTCCGAGTCCTGCGCGCGGCCTTCAACCGCGTGAATCAAGGAGACACTGCGTGACAGCCTCTTCCCAGCCGATGGATGCCCCCGTCCACGTCGACCCGCGCGCCAGGACCGAGATCCTGATCGCGATCCTGCTGGCGATGTTCCTGTCGGCCCTCGACCAGACGATCGTCGGGACCGCACTGCCGACGATCATGACCCAGCTCCACGGCAACGACTACTACACGTGGGTGGTGACGATCTACCTGCTGACGGCCACGATCAGCGGCCCGATCTACGGGAAGCTCTCGGACCTCTTCGGACGGCGCCCGATGGTGATGATCGGGGTCAGCCTCTTCCTCGTCGGCTCAGCGCTCTCCGGTCTGTCGCAGGAAGCGTGGCAGCTCATCGCGGCGCGCGGCCTGCAGGGGCTTGGCGCCGGCGCCATCTTCCCGATCGCGCTGGCCGTCATCGGCGACCTCTTCACGCCGGCCGAGCGCGGCAAGTACCAGGGGCTCTTCGGCGCGGTCTTCGGGGTCAGCGCCCTCATCGGGCCCGCCCTTGGCGGCTTCCTGACCGATAACGTCGGCTGGCACTGGATCTTCTTCGTCAACCTGCCGATCGGCGCGGTCGCACTGGTCATCATCTGGCGTCTCCTGCCGGCCATCAGGCATCCCGAGCGCGCCCGGAGCATCGACTACCTGGGCAGCGCAGTCTTCACCGCGGCGTTGGTGCCGATCCTGATCGGCCTCACCAACAAGCAGACCATGGACTGGACCAATCCCGAGGTGGGTGGCCTGATCCTGCTCGGCCTTGCATTCACGGCGATCTTCGTCTGGGTCGAGTCGCGCGCCGCCGAGCCGATCCTTCCGCTGAGCCTTTTCCGCAACCGTTCCATCAGCGTCTCGCTGCTTGCCGTCTTCCTCGCCGGCTTCGGCTTCTTCGGCGCGATCATCTTCATCCCGCGCTGGTTCCAGGTGGTCCTTGGCTCGAGCGCCACCGAGTCCGGCTACCAGATCCTGCCGCTCCTGGCGGGACTGATCGTCAGCTCGGTCGTGTCGGGCCAGGTCATCAGCCGCACGGGGCGCTACCGCTGGCTGATCGTGATCTCGATGGCGTTGCTCGCCGTCGGCCTGCTGCTGATGACGCAGCTGCGGGGCGACACGAGCCTGCCGGAGATCTGGTTCTGGATGGTGGTCGCGGGGATGGGGATCGGCCCCACCCTGGCCGCGTTCACCATCGTGGTACAGAATGCCGCGCCCTTTTCCCAGCTGGGTGCGGCGACCGGTGCGCTGACCTTCTTCCGCCAGGTCGGTGGGACGGTCGGCCTCGCGATCGGCGGCACCCTCTTCGGGTCGGCCATGGCGACCGAGATTCCGAACCAGGTCGCGAAGGCCGGGATCCCGGCGGAGCTGGCACAGCGCTTCGCCGCGAGCAGCGCGGCCAGCGACCTGGGCGGCGTCGGCGGGCTCGCCAAGGCCCTCGCCGACGTGCCCGAGCAGTTCCGGGCGATGGTCACCACCGGGGTCCACGACGCATTCAGCCTGGCGATCGCCAGCGCGCTCTGGGTGAGCGTGGCGGCTGCCCTCGTCGCGCTGGTGGTGACGGCCGTCGGCCTTCCGGAGCTCCCACTGCGGACGCATCACGGTCCGGCGCCTGCCGCCGCCCGCCCGGACGATGGCTCGGAGCCGGCGCCGATCGCCGCCCTCGACTAACCTCCGCCGCATGACCGGCTACGACCCGTCGGCCGCCCTGGTCGTGGTCGATGTCCAGAACGACTTCGCCGACCCGGCCGGGAGCCTCTACGTGCTCGGCTGCGACGGAGTGGTGGAGCGGATCAACGACGCGATCCAGCGCGCCCAGGCCGGCGGGGCCTTCGTGGTCTACACGCAGGACTGGCACCCGCCCTCGACACCTCACTTCGCCAAGGACGGCGGCGTCTGGCCGGTGCACTGTGTGGCCGAGACGTGGGGCGCGGAGCTCCACCCGGGGCTGGTTGTCGCCGGCCCCAGCGTGCGCAAGGGGAGCAACGGCGAGGATGGCTACTCGGGCTTCACGATGCGCGACCCCGCCTCCGGCGAGGAGCGCCCGACCGAGCTCGAGAGCCTCCTCCGCGGCCGAGGCGTGACGAGCGTCGTCATCTGCGGCCTCGCCACCGACTACTGCGTGCGGGGAACCGTCCTCGACGCCCGTCGGCTTGGCTTCGAGACCTCCGTGCTGACCGCCGCGGTGGCGGCGGTCGAGCTGGCCCCGGGCGATGGCGATCGGGCCCTGGAGGAGATGGCCGCGGCGGGGGCGAGGCTGGACTGACGAGCCGCTGACCGCGGCTACCAGTGCCTCGCCCAGTTGAACGTGGCAACCCCGGCCACAACGGCCACGAACCCCAGCACGATCCACGTCCGGTCGGCGGTCATGAAGCTGCGTGGCGCGAACGGCAGATCCAGCCCCTGCGCGATCCAGACGGCTCCGCCAAGGGCGAGGAGCACGCCGAGCGCCATGGCGACCGTTCGCATGGTGCTCAGGATAGCCAGAACCGACCGAAATCGACCTCTTGCGTGCCGGGATTCTGTCGGTATACTCGCCGCGTCGGGCCGCATGAGAGCGGCGCCAGCAGCCTTCCCTCCCCCTCCCACCACGTCCATCGTCGGCTCACGGGGTAGCGGCAAGACCCGTGGCCGGCGCTGATCGAGGCGTAGATGCTCGACGTGGTAACTCTATGTGGGAGGGTCCTCGTGGCCTACACCGATCAGGTGCTCACCTGTGCGGACTGCGGAATCGATTTCGTCTTCTCCGCCTCCGAGCAGGAATTCTTCGCGCAGAAGGGATTCACCTCTGCGCCCAAGCGCTGCTCCTCGTGCCGAGCCCAGCGGCGCGCCACCGGCGGCGGCAGCTACGCATCGACCGGCGGCGGCTACAACGGCGGTGGCGGGTACAGCCGCGGCCCGCGCGAGATGTTCGACGCGGTCTGCGCGCGATGCGGCAAGGACACGCAGGTCCCGTTCCGCCCGACCGGCGCCCGCCCGGTCTACTGCAGCGACTGCTTCCGGCTGATGCGCGGCTAGTCCTCCATCGGCTTCAGCGCCGACCGAGGCGGCCTCCCGTTCACGGGGGCCGCCTCCTCGTTTTTCGCGGCGTCGATCGGTCCGTATGATGGTCAGCGACATGGACGATCGAGCATCCTGGGCCGAGCTCGCAGCACAGCTCCGCGTCGATTCGATTCGCTCCAGCTCGGCGGCCGGCTCCGGCCACCCGACCAGCTCCATGTCGGCGGCCGACCTCGTGGCGGTCCTCATGGCCAAGTACCTGCGCTACGACTTCGACGCGCCCGATGATCCCCGCAACGACCACCTGATCCTGAGCAAGGGCCACGCCTCGCCGCTGCTCTACGCCGCGTACCGGGCGGCCGGTGCCATCTCGGACGACGAGATGCTCACCTTCCGCAAGGCCGGCAGCCGCATCGAGGGGCACCCGACCCCGGTCCTGCCGTGGGTCGACGTGGCGACCGGCTCGCTGGGGCAGGGGTTGCCGATCGCCGTCGGCGTCGCGCTCGCGGGCAAGCTCCTGGATCGCCTCCCGTACCGGGTCTGGTGCGTGTGCGGCGACTCCGAGATGGCCGAGGGCTCGATCTGGGAGGCCTTCGAGTCGGCCGCCTTCCACGGACTGGCCAACCTGATTGCCATCGTCGACGTGAATCGGCTGGGCCAGACCGGGGAGACGATGCACGGCTGGGACCTCGATCTCTTCGCGGCGCGGGCGCGCGCCTTCGGCTGGCACGCCATCGAGATCGACGGGCACGACCTCGGCGCGATCGACGGTGCCCTTGCCGAGGCGACCGGGATCGAGGATCGGCCCACGGTCGTGCTGGCCCGCACCGAGAAGGGCCACGGGGTCGCGGCGGTGGCCAACAAGAACGGCTTCCACGGCAAGCCCCTCGCCGATCCCGAGGCGGCGATCGCCGAGCTCGGCGGGCTTCGCAATCTGCGGATCGAGGTCGCCAAGCCGAGCGGGGATGGCGAGCCGCACCGATTCCCCGCGAGCGGAGAGCTGCACCTGCCTGAATACGAGGTCGGCAGCAAGGAGGCCACGCGAAAGGCGTACGGCGACGCGCTGGTCGCTCTCGGCGCGGCGCGCGGCGACGTCGTGGCGCTCGACGGCGAGGTCGGCAACTCGACCTACTCCGAGGAGTTCGCGGCCGCGTATCCGGAGCGCTTCATCCAGTGCTACATCGCCGAGCAGCAGATGATCGCGATCGCGATCGGCCTCCAGGTCCGCGGCTGGCGCCCGTACGCCGCGACCTTCGCCGCGTTCCTGTCCCGTGCCTATGACTTCGTGCGCATGGCCGCCGTCAGCCGGGCGAACATCGTGCTGACCGGCTCGCACGCGGGCGTGAGCATCGGCGAGGACGGACCCTCACAGATGGCGCTCGAGGACATCGCGTCGATGCGCGCCGTGTTCGGCAGCACGGTCCTCTATCCATCGGACGCCAACCAGGCAGCCGCCCTGGTGCCCAAGGTCCTGCACCGCGACGGGATCGTCTTCATCCGCACCACGCGCGAGAAGGTGCCGGTTCTGTACCCATCGTCAGAGCCATTCGAGATCGGCGGCAGCCGGGTCGTCCGTCAGACCGATGCCGACCAGGTGACCCTGGTCGGGGCGGGAATCACCCTCCACGAGGCGCTGGCCGCAGCGTCGACGCTCGCCGAGGAGGGAATCAGTGCGCGGGTGATCGACTGCTACTCGGTGAAGCCGATCGACGCCGCCACGCTGCGTGCCGCAGCTGCCGAGACGGGCGGCCTCATCACGGTCGAAGACCATTGGCCGGAGGGCGGGCTGGGGGACGCCGTGCTCGAGGTGTTCGCCGCCGATGCCAGTCGTCCACCGATCGTCAAGCTGGCGGTCCGTCAGATGCCCGGATCAGCCACCCCGACCGAGCAGCTTGCCCTGGCGGGGATCGATGCCGCCCATATCGCCGCCGCCGCCCGTGACCTCGTACAGGAGAGCCGATCATGAACACGCTGCAGCGGCTTCATGCCGAGCAGGACCAGAGCCCATGGATCGATTTCATCGACCGCGAGCTGATCAGCAGCGGGAAGCTGGCCGAGCGCGTCGCAATGGGAATCCGCGGCCTCACCAGCAACCCGACGATCTTCGGAAAGGCAGTGGCCAGCGGCCAGTACGACGATCTCATTCGACGCGAGATCGCCGCTGGCCATGACACGCGGCGCATCTTCGAGGAGATCGAGATCGCCGACGTGGGGGACGCGGCCGACATCCTGCGGACGGTCTACGACGACGCAGATGGTGCCGATGGGTTCGTCTCGATCGAGGTGGAGCCAGACCTCGCCGACGACTCGGGCGCAAGCCTTGCGCGGGCGCGACACCTGTGGGGTCGGCTGAACCGCCCGAACGTGTTCGTCAAGATCCCGGCCACGCGCGAATGTCTTCCGGCCATCGAGGATGCCCTGGCCGAGGGGATCAACATCAACATCACGTTGATGTTCAGCGTCGAGGTGTACCGCCAGGTCGCGCGCGCATACATCTCCGGGCTGCGGCGGCACCAGGCGGCCGGTGGCGATATCAGGTCGGTCGCATCGGTGGCGTCGTTCTTCGTGAGCCGGGTCGACACCAAGGTCGACAAGGCGCTGGACGCCATCGGCAGCGAGGCCGCCCTGGAGGCGCGCGGGCAGGCCGCCATCGCGAACGCCAAGCTGGCCTATCACGCCTACAAGGAGATCTTCGAGGGTGGGGAATTCGCCGACCTGAAGGCCGCCGGGGCACGCGTCCAGCGCTGCCTGTGGGCGAGCACCTCGACCAAGAACCCCATCTATCGCGACGTCATGTACGCCGAGGAGCTGATCGGCCCAAAGACGGTCGATACCCTCCCGAACGAGACGATCGAGGCCTTCCTCGACCACGGCGTGGTGAGCCGCACGCTGGACGTGGGCCTGGATGAGGCTCTCGCGGCCATCCGCGCGGTCGAGGCACTCGGGATCCGGATGGAGACCGTCACCGACGAGCTGATCGTCGAGGGTGTGGCCGCCTTCACGAAGTCGTTCGAGGACCTGATGGGGGTCATCGACGCCCAGCGCAAGGCGCTCGCTCCCGCGTGACCGCCGCGGCAGGCTCCGACCCGCTGCCATCGGCGGTGGCTGCTCGGCTCTCGCGCTGGGCCGACGAGCGGGTTGCCGAGCGGCTCTGGGCACGCGACGGGAGCCTGTGGCCCGCATCCGGCAAGGCCCCTGAGGAAGTCGCGGCCTGGCTGGGCTGGCTGGACCTGCCGGGTGCGATGCGGGAGCGGATCGGCGAGCTCGAGCGCATCGCCCGTGAGGTCCGCGACGACGGGTACACGCGCGCCGCCGTGCTCGGGATGGGAGGATCGAGCCTTGCTCCAGAGCTCTTCAGCCGCGTCTTTACCGACGCGGGCGGCCTCGAGCTCCGAATCCTGGACTCGACGCACCCTGACGCGGTGCGCGGCTTCCGCGAGTGGGCGGAGTCGGCACGAACCATCTTCTGCGTCAGCAGCAAGTCCGGATCGACCACCGAGCCGAACGCGTTCCACGCCGCCATGAGCGCGCACGCACCGGCGCTCGACTTCATCGCGATCACCGATCCCGGCACCGTCCTGGCCGACCTTGCCCGCTCGCAGGGCTTCCGAGCGATCGTCGAGGGGCCGACCGACGTCGGCGGCCGCTACAGCGCCCTCTCGGTCTTCGGGCTGCTGCCGGCGGCGCTGCACGGGGTCGATCTCGGCGAGCTGCTCGCGCGCGCCGCGGCGATGGCGGAGGCATGCCGGCGCGCGGCACCGGAGAACCCCGGCCTGCAGCTCGGTGCGTTCCTCACAGAGGCGGCACTCGCGGGCCGGGACAAGCTCACCATCCTCGCAAGCCGCCGGCTGGCGAGCGTGGCGGACTGGATCGAGCAGCTGGTGGCGGAGAGCACCGGCAAGGCGGGCCGCGGACTCGTGCCTGTGGTGGGCGAGCCGGTGGGAGACCCGGAGGCGTACGGGGCGGATCGGCAGTTCGTCGTGATCGCCCTACGGGGTGACGACGATCCGGAGATGACGTCGCTGACGGCCGAGCTGGAGCAGCTCGGTCATCCGATCCAGCAGCTGGAGCTGACCGATCCGTTCGACATCGGTGCCGAATTCGTGCGTTGGGAGATCGCGACCGCCGCCGCCGGGATGCTGCTGGGGATCGACCCGTTCGACCAGCCCAACGTGCAGGAGGCAAAGGACGCCACCCGCGCGCTGCTCGACGAGTACCGAGCCCAGGGTGCCTTCTCGCAGCCGCCTCCCCTGGTGGCCGAGCCCGGCATCGCCGCCTACGCTGACGCGGCGGTCCTGGGCGACGAGCCCGTGACGGTCGATGGCGCCGTGCGCGCCCTGCTCGAGACCGCGAGCCCGCCCGACTACTTCGCTCTGCTGGCGTATCTGCCGGCCGATCCCGACACGGTCGAGCGGCTTCAGCGGATGCGCGCACTGCTCCGCGACCGCGCGGGGGTTGCGACAAGCCTCGGAATCGGCCCGCGCTTCCTCCATTCCACCGGTCAGCTGCACAAGGGAGGACCGCCCTCGGGCATCTTCCTACAGCTCACCGCCGAGCCGCGACGCGACCTGCCGATCCCCGGCTGGCCGGAGAGCTTCGGGACACTCATCGCCGCCCAGGCGGCCGGCGACCTGGCCGCGCTGCAACGGCGCGGACGACGGGCCCTGCGCCTCCACCTTGCCGATCCAGAGGAGGGTCTCACGCGCCTGGAGGCGATGATGCACGCGACGCTCGGCGAGCCGGCGCGCGCCTGACGCCGAACCGATACGAAACGGCACACGATCGAGGAAGAAGATGCAGATCGCGATTGCAGGCCTGGGGCGGATCGGTGCCGGGATGGCCCGGCGCCTGGCGCGCAACGGACACGAGGTCATCGCCTGGAATCGCACGACGGGGGTGACGACCGAGCTCGCCGCAGAGCCGGAGAACGGCGGCCACGTGACCGTCGCCGACTCGCTCGAGTCGCTGGCGGCGCTGATGGGTGCGCCACGACACGTGGTCGTCAGCGTCCCCGCCGGCGACGCGACCGGCGAGCTGGTGGAGCGCCTCGCATCCGTCCTCTCGGCCGGTGACGTGATCGTCGACGCGGGCAACAGCAACTTCCGCGACTCGCAGCGGCGCGCGACCGAGCTCACGTCGCAGGGCCTCGAGTTCCTGGACATGGGCGTCAGCGGCGGCATCTGGGGGTTGCAGGTCGGCTTCTGCGCCATGGTGGGCGGCAAGCGGGAGGTCTTCGACCGCTTCGAGCCGGCCGTGCGGTCGCTTGCCCCGGAGGGCGGCTACCTGTATTGCGGTCCCGCGGGGGCCGGGCACTACGTGAAGATGGTCCACAACGGGATCGAGTACGGGCTGATGCAGGCCTACGGCGAGGGCTTCGACATCCTGCACGCGTCCGAGTTCGAATTCGACCTGGCCGCGGTGGCGCGCCTCTGGAACAACGGATCGGTCATCCGCTCGTGGCTGCTCGAGCTGGCCGCCGACGCCTTCGCCAGGGAGGGCAACGACCTGGCCGACATCCGCGGCTGGGTGGCCGATTCGGGCGAGGGCCGCTGGACGGTGGCCGAGGCGATCGAGCACGACGTGCCGGCGCCGATCATCACCCTCTCGCTCCTGCAGCGGTTCCGCAGCCGGCGGGACCCGGATAGCTTCAGCGATCGGGTCCTGGCCGCCCTGCGCAACGAGTTCGGGGGACACGCGGTGAAGTCCTCTGACGAGGGCTCCTGACCAGCGATGAGCATCCGCCGCGAGCCCGACGACGACGATCCGCCGGCGCGGCCGGCGAGCGCCCGCAACCCGCTGCGGGCGGGCCTGCGGCTCGACCGCATGCCGGAGCCGTGCACCATGGTCATCGTCGGCGCGACCGGCGACCTGACCGAGCGGAAGCTGGCCCCGGCGCTGTACAACCTGATGCTGGGCGGCGCCCTGCCGCCCGAGTTCACGGTGGTCGGCTTCGCGCGTCGCGACCTGACCGCGGCTGAGTTCCGCGCCCACCTGCGCAAGGGGATCGACAAGTACAGCCGCAACCGCCCGGTGAAGGCGTCGATCTGGGATTCCTTCAGCGCGGGGATCGAGTACCAGTGCGGCGAGTTCCATGACGAGGCGGCCTGGGCCGCCCTCGCGAAACGGCTGGAGCGGATCGATCGGGATCGGGGAACCTCGGGCAACCGCCTCTTCTACCTGGCGGTGCCGCCCGCGCTGCACGCCGAGATCGTGCGCCAGATCGGTGCGGCCGGTCTCTCGGGGAGCGGCCGCGGAACGGACCCGCGCTATCGGGGCTGGTCCCGGGTGATCGTCGAGAAGCCGTTCGGCTTCGACCTGCCCAGCGCGCGGAAGCTCAATCGGCAGCTGGGTGAGGTGTTCGACGAGGAGCAGATCTTCCGAATCGACCACTACCTGGGCAAGGAGACGGTCCAGAACCTCTCGGTCTTTCGGTTCGGCAACGGACTCTTCGAGCCGATCTGGAACCGTCGTTACATCGATTCGGTCCAGATCACCGTGGCCGAGACAGTGGGCGTGGAGGGGCGCGGCGAGTCGTATGACGAGACCGGTGCCCTGCGCGACATCGTGCAGAACCACGTCCTGCAGCTCATGGCCGTCTTCGCCATGGAGCCCCCGATCGAGTTCAAGGCGGCCGACCTGCGCGACGAGAAGGTCAAGGTGCTGCGCGCCGTGAAGCCGATGTCGCCGGCCGACGTGGAGGCCGCCACGATCCGCGGCCAGTACGTCTCCGGCTGGGTGGAGGGGAAGCGGGTGCCCGCCTACCGCGAGGAGCCCGAGGTCGCGTCGAACTCCGAGCGCGAGACGTACGTCGCGCTGAAGTTCGCGATCGAGTCCTGGCGCTGGGCGGGGGTGCCGTTCTACGTGCGCACCGGGAAGGTCCTTCCCACTCGTGTGACCGAGATCGCGGTCCAGTTCAAGCAGGCGCCGCTGGCCCTCTTCTCCCGCGCCGGCGCGCCCCCGATGGAGCCGAACATCCTGGCCATTCGCGTCCAGCCGGACGAGGGGATCCTGCTGCGATTCGGCGCCAAGGTACCCGGCCCGGGCCTCCAGATTCGCGGCGTGAACATGGACTTCCGCTACGGGTCGAGCTTTGCGGTCGACTCGCCGGACGCATACGAGACGCTCCTCCTGGACTGCATGATCGGCGACGCGTCGCTCTTCACCCGCGACGACGAGGTGGAACGCGCCTGGGAGATCCTGGACCCGATCCTGGATGCGTGGGCCTCAGGCGAGGGCGGTCGGCTGCACCTCTATCCGGCTGGGAGCTGGGGACCGGCGGCCGCCGACGAGCTGCTCGAGCGCGACGGACGGGCATGGCGACGGCCGTAGGGCGCTCGGCCGCCGCCCGGCGCGCGCTGGCGCTCCACCGTCGCCTGATGCGCTTCGGGGAGGCCGAGTCGACCGTCACAGAGCCGTGGGTCGACCGTGGCACGAGCGTCCAGGCCGTGGCTGCCCATCTCGCACGCCTGTGGACCAGCCCGACGGATGGCGACGAGTCGCGGGTCACCGAGAAGGGGATGTCGCACGCTCGCGCCTCGGTGCTGAACCTGATCGTCATGGTCCCAGACGAGGCGTCCGCCACGCGCGTGGTCGAGACGATGACTGGCCTCGGCGTGCGTCATCCGTCCCGTGCGATCGTCCTCGCCGCGGATCCGAAGGCCGGCGGCCCGACGCTGAACGCCAGCATCACCGCTCACTGCAACGCCGGTCCGGAGGGGGCCGAGCCGATCTGCTTCGAGGTGGTGGTGCTCACCGTTCATGGCGAGGCGGCCGAACACCTGACGGGGATCGTCGCTCCGCTCCTGATCCACGACCTGCCGACGCACGTCTGGTGGCCGGGCGACCCACCCTTCGCCGACCCGATCTTCGATCAGCTGGTCGAGATGGGTGACCGGGTGGTCGTCGACAGCGACGAGTTCGGCGACCTGCTGCTCGGGATGCGGCGCCTCACCACCCTTCGTCGCCGCAGCGGTGTCGGTGACCTTGCCTGGCGCCGCCTCGCCTGGTGGCAGGAGTTGACGGCCGAATTCTTCGACGCCCCGCGCTTCCGCCGCTACCTGCCGAACCTGAACCGGCTGATCATCCGCTACGCAATACCGAGGAAGCGGAAGGTGCGACGAGGGCGGAAGGCCCAACGCGCCTCGCAGCCGGCGTCGAGCATCGCGTCACCGCTGGCCGGGCCGATGCTGTACGCGGGCTGGATCGCCTCCCGCATCGAGTGGCGGCGTCACAGCACAACCCTGCCGCTCGAGGACGGTCGACTGCGGCTCAAGCTCGAGGGCCGCCATGAGATGGTCGACCTGCAGATCGAGCCGGTGGAGACCGACGCCCTGCCGCCGGGCGAGCTCGTCGCCGTCCGGTTGCGGGCCTTCGGAGAGACGGGGGCGGCCGAGTTCATCATCGAGCGGTCGGCCGGCGAGGCGGTCGTCGCGTCGAACGCCGATGGGATGACGGCGCTCCTGCGCCGCATGCCGATGGAACAGGCGACCGAGTCCGAGCTGCTGGCAGCCGACCTCGTCGTGGATCAGCACGATCCGGTGTACGAGGCGGCGGTTCGCGCGGCCGCCGTGTTCCTCGCCTCGGCGCGGCAGGTCGACCTGGCCGGGTGAGCGCCCAGTTCTCCGTCCTCCCTTCACCGGCCGCCCTCGCCGCCGCGGCGGCAGACCGCGTCGTGGCCTCGGCACGCAACGCGATCCGGCGCCGCGGGCGGTGCGTGCTTGCCCTCTCGGGCGGTTCGACCCCGCGCCTCGTCTACCCACTGCTGGCCTCGAGCCCGCGGATCGACCTGGTCGACTGGTCCCGGGTTGACTTCTTCTGGGGGGACGAGCGTGGCGTCCCGGCTGACCATCCCGATTCGAACTTCGGCCTTGCCCGCAGGCTGCTGCTCGATCAGCTTCCTGAGGTGCGGCGCGAAGCGGTCCACCCCATGCCGGCCGACGCAGCCGAACCCGAGGCCGCCGCTGAGCGCTACGAGGCGACGATCGGCCGCGTCCTGGGAGTCCGGCCGGGCAGCACCCGGCGCCCGAGGTTCGACCTCGTCTGGCTCGGCATGGGTCCCGATGGCCACACCGCCTCCCTCTTCCCGGACGCCGCTGCGCTCTCGGAGCGACGGCGCTGGGTCATGCCGGCGACGGCCCCGAAGACGTCCTTGGTGCCGAGCCGCATGACGGTCACCCTGCCGCTCATCAACGCCGCCCGGACCGTCCTCTTCGTGGTGGCCGGCACAGACAAGGCCGGGGCGGTCCGTGCTGTTCGCTCCGGTTCCTCCGACCTGCCCGCTGCGCGCGTCCGAGCCCGCTCGACGGTGTGGCTGCTCGATGCCGCGGCAGCGGGCGAGACGGCGCGGAGATGAGCGCCTGGGCCTGGCTGCTCCTCGCAGCCCTCGCCGGTGGAGGCGCCTACCTCGTCGGGTGGCCCGCATGGAACGGCTTCGCGGCGCGCCGCAGGCGAGACCTCAACGCGGAGCGCTACCTGGCCTGGCGGGGGCGGGCGGGCGATCGGCCTCCCGATCCGCGGCTGACGAACGCCGAGCGAGGACGGCTGGCGGTGGCGGCCGCGCTGGCGCTCGTCGCCGTCTTCTGCCTCGTCGGCTTCTTCACCTCCACCTAGCCGATGCGCGTCGAGCTGCTGTACTGGGACGGCGACCCGCAGTACATGACGGCTCGCCAGCGCCTGGTGGAGGTGCTCATCGAGGACGCCTTCGAGACGCCGATCCAGATGATCGCCATCAACACGCCGGCAGACGCCGAGCTGCTGGCCTTTCCCGGCTCCCCAACCATCCGGATCGATGGCGAGGACATCCATCCGGCCGGAGTCGGAGAGGTGGGGCTTCGCCTGCGCGGCTACCCGCGCGACGACGATCACGCGGGCCCGCTGAGCGAGCCGGTCCCGGGCAAGCGGCTCATTCGCCGGGCAGTCGAACGCGCGCGCGGCTGGGGCCACGGGGGCGGGGGATAGGGCTGTCTGCGCATCGGGCCGGTGAGGGCTAGACTCGGACCGATCATGGTTGCCCGAACATGAGTGCCAACAAGCGTCCGAGCACCTCCAGCCTGCGCCGCTTCATCAGCTCTCGACCGTACGTCGCCATCGCCGAGCTGCGGCGCCGCTTCGTCCTCGATCAGCCCGACGGGGTGTCGCGGCTCGAGCGGGACGGGCAGATCGCGTGGGTCGGCCTCCCGGAGCGGGAGGCGGCCAAGCTGCAGGACCTATGGCTGCGCGATGAGATCGGCCTCCAGATGTCGGTTGAGGTCCGCGCGCCGGTCGTGGTCGGCGTCTTCCCGATGCGAATCGCTCGCTACGTGATGGACGGAATGACCATGAATGGGTCGAACGGCGTCCACCCGCACGCGGTCCACGCGCTGGACGCGGAGCCGGCCCTCGCCGAGTGACGGTCATCCTTCTTGGTCGCGACCTGATGATGGCATCGCGCGTCCTTGAGGCCGCGACCCGCGCAGGCGTCGACGCACGGAGGGTCGATGGACCTGCCGATCTCCCGCCACCGGGTGCTGTCCGGCTGCTGGTCGTCGACTGGGGCGACAGGGATGCTGACTGGGGCGACCAGATTGCCACCTGGATCGCCGCCGCTCCCGAGGCTGCGCGACCCCGCGTCTTGCTCGTCGGGCCGCACGTGGACCTCGCCGCGCATGCCGCCGCCAAGGCCGCAGGTCTCGGACCGATGCGTGCCCGCTCAGCCCTCGTGAGGGACATCGACCGCCTGCTCACCTGAACTGCGCAACCAGGACCGGCCGTATGTCCGCAAGGTGATTGACGGCCGTGCTACGGGCGTACTAGGTTTGAATCACCGGGGATGTGAGCTGCCCCTCCGGCCAACCGCATATGTGCCCGACCTCGCGCAGTTGGCCGTGCGTCGCCTCTTGAGCAGCGCACGTCTCGCCGTCCGGCGATCGGGTTGCACGGGGATCACCCCGTCCCTGCCAGGGGGTCCGCCATTTCCCGATGGTCCGAGCATGGTCGCCAGACCGGACTGGAAGGAGGAGCAGGGATCGATACCACGCGCAAACCTCTGGCCGATCCTGACCGGGAGCCGGCCGCTTCGACCCGGCCGGGCTTCCTGCACCGGCCGGCGTGGTGGGCAGCCCGCATCGGCCCACTCCACTCGGACGATCCGCGGCTGCGGGTCCTCCTCGCCCACCTGGCGGCGCTGGCAGCTGCCCTTGGCGTCACCGTGCTGCAGCGCACCCCTGCCGCCACTTCCAGCCGGATGGTCGTCGCTTTCGCCATCGTGCTCGGCGTCTCAGCGCTCCGCACGGCAACGGTCCAGCGGCCGCTGGCGTTGACGACGATCTGCCTGGACGCCGTCGGGACCGTTCTTCTGGTGGCCGGCACGGGTGCGCCCGGATCGCCGTTTGGCTGGTTCGCGCTGGCCGGCGTGTGGTGGGCGGCGCACCTTCGGCGTCCGCGCAGCGGCCTCATCTACGCGATCGTGTTCACCGCGGCCTACGCGGTCCTCGTCGTGCCAGAGGCGATCCGGCAGCAGGAGCTGGCGTCGTCCTTCGAGCGCATCGGCGCATTGATGGTGGTGGCGTTCCTCGCGGACTGGTTCGTGCGCGTCGATCGCCGGGCCCTGGCGCTGAACGAGGCGCTCCAGGTTCCACGGTTCGGCCCTGAGCACATCGCGATCCGCGAAGGATTGGAGCGGGCGTTGGGAAACCTGGATATCCCGCTCGACGTCGTGCTCGCCGCGGGCCAGCTGGGGCTGACGGCGATCCAGGCCGAGCTGCTGAGCTACCTGGTGCTGGGGCTCACCAACCTGGAGATCGCGGACGCGATGCACCTCAGCGAGGCCGCGGTTCGCTATCGGCTCACGCGGCTGTACCGCACGCTGGGTGTCACCGGCAGAGGGGAGGCGGCGGACCGAGCGCGCGAGCTCGGGTTGGACGGCCCGGTCGAGCCCATTTCAGCAGCGTCGCAAACCTGACCCAACCGCACTTCTTCGCACTTTTCTAGCAGATTTTCTCCGAGTCCCGGTACTACGTTCGATCTCCGCCCACCAACCGCAATCGCCGATCAGGGCTGCGGTGGGTCCGACAACTGGAATCGCCGAGCGATATCCGAGACGACCACCTTCCTGACGGAAACGGAACGAGGAGAAGATCGAATGATTCGAAAACTCAGCATCGCCTTGGTGGTCATGACCGCCTTGGCCATCACCGTTGGATCGGCACTTGCTGCCAATCCGCACTATGTCGGTCCGAAGACTCCGACGGGGAGCATCAACACCAGCACCGGTGCCCTGTCGATTGATTTCAAGGCCGCGGGCTACGGCTCCGGTCAGGTAGTCGGTTGGACGCTCACCGGCACCTACTCGATCACCTGGGGCTGCATC
>DASYRA010000003.1:0-61805 GCA_036004845.1 Candidatus Limnocylindria bacterium | reverse complement strand
ACGAGCTGGTCGAACCCCGGCTCGAAGTCGGTCGCCCCGCTGTAGGTCACGCCGCCGTCGGGCGAGACCTTGCTCGCGCCATGCATGGTGACCTTCAGGAAGGCGGTCCCCGCCACGTCGATCTCCAGGCCGCTGGGATCGGCGTAGAAGGGTCGCAGGGCCCCTTCGATGACGGCATCCGGGAGTCCGGCGGCGAACTCGAAGACGACGCGGTCGTACCCGTCGTGCGTCCCGACCCTGACGTCCGTGATCTGCGCCCGATCGGTGGTCGAGGTGATGCTGACGGACGGGGTGCAGGCAAATGGCGGGAGGCTCTCGGTCGGCTCCGTTGCAGACTCGCCGGCCGACGGCTCGACGCTGGCGTTCCCCGAGGCCGCCACTGAAGGCTTGACGCTGCTCGGGGCGGAGGAACCGTTGGGCTCAGCCGACGGGCTGCCGGCGGTGCAGCCGGCGAGGACGATGCTTGCGATCAGGCCGAGCGCGCCGAGCGTGAGGCGCGAGAGTGGCTGGCGGGTCATGTGCGAGGCTCCATTCATTGGGCTTGGGCGCTGGATGCGTCCGGCCACCTCTCCGACGCCGCCGCCGGCCCAATTGTTACGGAGCCATCATCCGCCCCGCGGCAGCTCGAGCCGCGTCGCGAGGAGGCGTCGCTCGGCGGGATTGTCAGTGAGGGAGAGGGCGCGATGATCCGCCTCGCGGGCTTCGTCGAGGCGTCCAAGCCTGCGCAGGAGCTCGCCGCGCGCCGCGTGGAAGAGGTGATAGCCCTCCAGCCGCGCGGCCAGCGGGTCGATCTCGTCAAGAGCGGCCGCAGGGCCGTCCAGCTCGGCAAGCGCAAGGGCGCGGTTCAGCGCCACGACCGGCGTCGGCTGCAGCTGCAGCAGACGGTCGTACAGAGCCACGATCTCCGTCCAGTCCGTGGCCGCGTACGACGTCGCGGTGGCGTGCACCGCCACGATCGCGGCCTGCAGCAGATAGGGACCCGGACGGCCCATCCGGAGGGCCCGCTCGACGAGCGCGGCAGCTTCGGCGATCGCCGGCGAGTCCCATTGCCCGCGATCCTGGTCGGGGAGGAGGACCAGGGATCCATCCGCGGCGAAACGTGCCTCGACCCGGGCCAGGTGCAGGCGCATCAGGGCCAGCAGCCCGAGCGGCTCGGACTCGTCCGGCATGAGGCGAACGAGCAGCGACGTGAGCCACTCCGCGTCACGCGCCAGCTCGCGACGATCGGCGACCTCGCCGTCAGAGGCCAGGTACCCCTCGTTGAAGACGAGGTACAGGACGGCGAGCACCTGCTCCAGGCGTTGTGGCAGCTCCCCCTCGTCGGGAACCCGGAAGGGGATGCCCGCATCCCGGATCTTGCGCTTGGCTCGCACGAGCCGCTGGGCGACGGTCGCCTCGGGGACGAGGAAGGCACGCGCCACCTGCGCCGAGTCGAGGCCGCCAATGGTTCGCAGGGTGAGCGCCACCTGCGCCTCGCGGGACAGGGCGGGGTGGCAGCAGGTGAAGAGGAGGCGCAGCCGATCGTCTGCCGCGAGTGGCCCGCCGGTCGCGATCGGTCGCTCCATCTCGTCAGCCTCCTCTCCAAGCTGCTCCAGCCGCTGCCGGAATCTCGCGTCGCGCCGCAGCCGGTCGATGGCGCGACGCCGCGCCGTCGTCATCAGCCAGGCGCCGGGATTTCGTGGCAGGCCATCGGTTGGCCAGTGCTCGAGCGCCGCCACGGCCGCCTCCTGGACCAGCTCCTCGGCCAGGTCCCAGTCCCCCAGGATGCGGACCAGCGACGCGATCAGACGGGTCCGCTCCTCGCGTAGGACTCGCTCGAGCGAGCTGTCGACCGTCCGGCGCGGAGTCAAGCCAGCCGCTACCCCATCTCCCCCGTGACGAGCGGCCGAATCTCGAGCGTGTCGGGCGCGGGCCACGAGGAGGCGAGGCTGATCGCGGCATCCAGATCGGGCACGTCGATGACTCCGTAGCCGCCGATCATCTCCTTGCCCTCGACGAACGGGCCGTCAGTGACCGTCACGTCGCCGTCGATGCCGCGTCGAACCGTCGTTGCCGTGGTCGACGGCTGGAGCTGAGCACCTTCCAGGAGCTCGCCCGCGGCCTTCCGCTCGTCCCACCAGGTCTCGATGCGGGCGTACAGCGCACGCTGGCCGGCCTCATCCAGATGGTCCCAGCCGTCCTCGGCACCGCCGATCAGGAGCATGTACTTCATCGCGCCACCTCCGGTGCATCGGTCACGGCAGGCGTGACCCTCTCATGATGACGACGAACGGCGGGTCCCGCTTTTCGACCTCGACCTCACGAATGCCGGCCCGACACCATTCAACGCCTGATGGCCGGTTACTTCACAATGCACCGATGACCCCGGCAGGCCGACGTCCCTCGACCCTTGCGGTGGCCGTCGCTCTCGGAACGGTGTATGTCGTCTGGGGCTCGACCTACCTGGCGATTGCCTACGTGGTCGAGAGCATGCCGCCGCTGCTCGCGGCGGGCGCCCGCTTCCTGCTGGCCGGGGCGATGCTGACCACGTTCCTCGTCGCGCGCGAGCGGTGGCGACGACGGCGCGGCATGGCTACCGAAGGCCTGCCGTGGCCGTCCGCGATCCAATGGCGCACCGCCTTCATCATCGGCGCGCTCCTGCTGCTCGGCGGGAATGGGATGGTCATGATCGCCGAGCAGACGATCCCGTCCAGTATCGCCGCCGTCATGATCGCCATGACGCCCCTCTGGCTGAGCCTCTTCGACGCCCTGCTGACGCGACGCATGCCGAGCCGGCTGGCAATCGGCGGGCTGTTGGTCGGCCTGGCCGGCGTCGGGATCCTGTTGATGCCGTCGACCGGCGTCGACGCCTTCGATCCGCTCGGCATCGGCATCCTCGTGCTCGCCGAGGTGTGCTGGGCGTCAGGCTCGCTCTACGCACGCCGCGGACCTCTGCCACGCAGCCACCTGCTCGGGACCGGGATGGAGCAGCTGGCCGGCGGCCTGGTGCTGGTGGCCGTGGGTGCCTCGATCGGCGAGATTGGCCGCTTCGACCCTGGCTCGGTGACGACCGCATCTCTGCTGGGATTCGCCTTCCTGGTCATCTTCGGGTCGTTGGCGGCCTTCACCGCGTACGTCTGGCTGTTGAACCATGTCGCGGTGACGACCGTTGCCACGTACGCGTACGTGAATCCGGTCGTGGCGGTGGCTCTTGGCGTCGCCTTCCGGGGTGAGACCCTCTCGCCGCGGTCCCTGCTCGCGACGGCGCTGATCATCGGTGCGGTGGTGGCGATGGTCAGCGGCAGGCCTCGCGAGGCTGAGGACTCCAGCTCCTCACCCGACGTCGCCAAGCTCGACCCTGGGGCCGAGCCTCGGTGGACCGCCCCCAAACGCCCGGATGGTGGACGACCCGCGTAGAATCGCCCTCCCATGACTCGCGAACGCGCCTCGGACCCAATCGGCTTCGGAAGCGGGATCTCTTCCGACCACAAGGACGGCATCCGGTGGGTCGACTACACGAACATCAGCTGGAACCCCGTCTTCTGCAAGCGCTGCGACATCTGCGTCGACATCTGCCCCAAGAACACGCTCGTCCTGCGCAACGACGCCATCATCGAGGAGCAGGACTGCATCCTGTGCGGCCTCTGCGAGCGGTACTGCCCGGACATCGCCATCGAGATGCTGCCTGAGGCGGTTGCCGCGCATGCGGCTCGGGGCGGCACGCCGGCAGAGTCCTCCTAGGCCGATGCGGAAGCTGACACAGGGGAACGAGGCCGTCTTCCGCGGAGCGGTCGCCGCGGGAGCGAGCTACTACGCCGGCTATCCGATCTCACCCTCGACCGAGATCCTCAACGTCGCCTCCGGTTGGGCTGCCGAGCATCCGCAGTTCCGCTTCCTCCAGGCCGAGGACGAGATCGCCAGCGCGAACGCGATCATCGGCGCCAGCCTGGCCGGCGCCAAGGCATTCACCGCGACCAGCGGACCGGGCTTCAGCCTGATGCAGGAGGCGGTCGGCTACGCCCAGAAGGTCGGGGTGCCGTGCGTCTTCGTCGACGTTCAGCGCGTCGGGCCCGCGACCGGCATGCCGACGATGCCCGGCCAGGGGGACATCATGCAGGTCCGCTACGGGAGCACGGGCGACTACACCCCGCTGGCCTTCTACCCGAACGGGGTCGAGGAGGCCTTCCGGGTGACGGTGCAGGCGTTCAACGCCGCCGAGGAGTCGCTCTCCCCGGTGATCGTCCTTTCGGACACCTTCGTGGCGCACCTCAACGAGGTTGTCGACCTGGACGAGGTGGCGGCCGGCGTCGAGATCGTGCCGCGAAGCCTCGTCCCGCTGGGGAAGCACGAGGCGGGAAAGCCGCGCTTCTTCGCGGGCGTGGTGATGTACGAGCAGGGGCCGAATGCCGGAGAGCCGGCCACCGCCGATGCCGACGAGTATCTGCGTCAGTACTACGACGCGAAGCATCGGCACATTGAGGTGGCCCAGCGCTACGCGCTCTACGAGCACGGCTGGAACCGCGACGCCAGGGTCCTGATCGTCTGCTACGGCATCGTCAGCCGCGTCGCTTCCCCGCTCGCACCCGACTACGCGCTCTTCCGCCCGATCCGGATCCACCCGATGCTGACCGACGAGGCGCGCGCCATCGCCGATGGCTACGAGCAGATCGTGTGCATCGAGGCGAACGACGGGCAATACGCCGATATGCTCGAGCTGGCGCTCCGCCGCGAGGTGAAGCGCGTCCCGCTGCTCGGCGGGCGCATCAGCCTCGAGGCGGTGCGCGACGGACTCGACCGGGTGCTGGGTGACGGTCCCTCAGAGCCGCCGATCCCCCCCGCACCCACCGAGCCGGTCGAGCGCTCGCCGCTGGGGATCGGCTGATGCCGGAGCTGGCCTTCGCGGAGCTTGGCTTCAAGGGACGGCTGAAGGTCGATCTCTTCCCCACGATCTGGTGTCCGGGATGCGGGATCGGCACGATCATGATCGAGCTGGCCATGGTCCTCGACGAGATGGGGATGGACGACACGAACACCATCCTGGTCACCGGTATCGGCTGCACCGGCCGGATGGGGAGCTACATGAAGTACGAAAGCGTGTACACCCTCCATGGTCGGACCCTGCCGGTCGCAGAGGCGATCAAGGCGGTTCGCCCCGAGATGCACGTGGTGGTGGTGGCCGGGGACGGCGACACGGCGAGCATCGGGGGCAACCACCTGATCCACGCCATCCGTCGCAACGCCCCGCTGACCGTGCTCTGCAACAACAACGAGATTTACGGCCTGACCGGCGGGCAGACGGGCCCGACCACGCCGACCGGCACGAAGACGCTCTCCTCGCCGGCGGGCAACCCGAACACGCCGATCAACCTGCAGGGCCTGGTCCGCTCCTCTGCGCACGCGCTCTACGCGAAGACCACCGTCTATCACCAGCTGCACATGCGCAACGCGATTCGCGAGGCGATCGAGCATGACGGATTCAGCTTCGTCGACATCACCAGCCAGTGCATCGAGAACAACGGACGGCGGATCGGCTTTGCCAGCGCCAACGACATGCTCAACTTCTATAGGAAGACCTACAAGCGCGCCGCCAAGGACGCCGAGCACCTGAACCCGTTCGAGATCGGCATCCTGGCGCCCCGCGAGGGCGTGACCAACGGCAGCGGCATGACGAGCACTCCCCAACGCCCCGAGGCGCTGCCGGCGCAGCCATCGGGCCCAATGGCGTCCGCCACCGAGTCGCCCGGCGCGTCCGGCGCCACGGCTGCGGCGCCGCCGGCGGGCGACGACGAGAAGGCTCGGCGCCGGGCAGAGTCAAAGGAGCGCGCAGCGGTCATGGCCCAGCTCTCCGCGGAGGTGAAGCTCGCGGTCGCGAAGCAGGAGCTGACGCTGACCGAGGCGCTGACCCAGGCCGGCATCCCGATCCCGGAGTGGCTTCGCACCGGTGCCAGCGCCCCGGCCGGTGCCCCCATTGCGCCGAGCGACGTGCAGATCAGCGCCTCCGGCGAGGATCCGCGCACCCAGGAGCAGCCGACCGAGCTCGACGCGCAGAAGGGGGAGGCCGCGGCCGAGGAGCGCAACCTGATCGGCGGGACATTGGGCAGTGACACGCAACCGGCCGCTCCGATAACGGCGCACGACGCGGCGGCCCCCTCCGTCCAGCTGGATCCCAGGGAGGCCAAGCGCGCGGAGGCCCAGCGCAAGCTGGCGCTGATGCAGCGCCTCCCCTCGGAGGTGAAGCTGCGCGTCGCCAAGGGGGAGATCACCCTCGCCGACGCGTTGCGAGAGGCAGGGATCGACCCCGAGTCGATCGCGTGACGACGCGCATCGCGCTGGACGGCGTGGGCGGCCAGGGGGTGCGCGTCATCGCCGGCGTGCTGGGCGCCCTGCTGGCGCGGATGGGAAAGCAGGTGACCGTCCTGTTCGACTACGACTCGAGCGTGCGCGGCAGCATGTCCGACGCCTTCGTCATCTTCGACGACGTGCCGATCGCCAATCCGGTGGTCGAGGAGGCGGACATCATGCTCAAGCTGGCCGACAAGGGTCACCTGCGCATCAGCGGCCGTAAGGTGGTGACGGACCTCGGCCTGGGTCGGCCGGGTGACGAGCAGATCCCGTTCGGCTCGCTCGGCTCGGAGCACTTCGGCAAGGAGCTGTTCGGCAACATGATCGCGCTGGGCCGGCTCCTGCGCCTGGCCGAGATCGACTTCGACGACGCCGCGATCCGCGAATCCCTCCCGCGCCGCTACCAGGACGAGAACGTGGCGGCGATCCGCTTCGGCTACCAGCTCAGCCCTGAAGAGATCGCGCGGCTGGCCGCCGCGGCGCCGCCAAGCCGGTTCGAGATGAACGACGCCGCAACCGCCCCGCTGCACCGCGAGACGGGGATCGCGACCGGCAGCCCGCAGCCCGCGGCCGGTGACGCCGGGGAGTCGGGCTAGGCTTCGAGCGGGACGGCGGGGTCCAGCTCGCCGAGGACCGAGTCCAGGGCCGCGCACTCCGCCTCGGTCAGGGCGCGAAGCGGCGCACGCAGGTCCGGGTTGATGGGGACTCCCCGGCGCCGCAGCACGTGCTTCACCGAGGCGATGAAGGGATGGGTCTCCATCGCTGAGCGCAGCGTGCGGAGGCGTGCCTCGGCCGCGGTGTCCGGCGCGTCGAGCGCGGCACGCACCACCTCCGGGAAGGCGGCGGCCAGCCCGGACACGGCGCCGAGCGCGCCACGGGCCATGGCAGCCGGGATCAACGGCTCGGAGCCGATGAAGACAGGCAGGCCGAGATCGAGGAATGGCTCGACCTTGAGGAAGGGCGACTCGCTGACCTTCAGCCCGGCCAGATTCGATGCCGCGTCGCGGACGCGCGCCACCACCTCCGGCGGGACCGGATACCCGCTCCGGGCGGCAAAGGCGTAGATGTAGAAGGGCAGCGGCGCGCAGGCCTCGGCGGCCGCCAGCAGGTGCGCGGTCAGCGCATCGGCGTCGAGCGGGAAGTAGGGCGGCGGGATGACGGCGACGGCGTCGGCGGCAATCTCGCGGGCATGAGCCGCGAGCGCCACGGTCTCGGCCGTCGTCTGCGCCCCGCAATGGACGATCAGCCGTCCGCGAACCGCCGCCCGGAAGACGACCGCCGCCCGCGTCCGCTCATCGGCGCTGAGGAGGACGCCCTCACCGGTGGTGCCGCAGGCGAAGACGCCGTCGGCACCCCGATCCTCGAGGAAGCGGACCATCGGCCAGATCGCCGCCTCGTCGAGCGCGTCACCTCCGGGTGCCAGCGGCGTGGCCGCAGCCACGATGAGGGGTGGGCGTTCCGGCATGCGCGGAAGGGTAGCGGCTTTGCCCTTGTGGACGAGCAGGCCGCGGGCTAGGCTGCCCGGCACGATGGCACCCGTTCCACTCAACCTCGCCACCATCCGCCGCGCGCCGAAGGTGCTGCTGCACGAGCATCTCGACGGAGGCCTGCGACCGTCGACGCTCATCGAGCTCGCCGACGAGATCGGCTACGCCGCGCTGCCGACGCGGGACCCCGAGGAGCTCGCCGGCTGGTTCAAGCCGGCGCCGGGCGAGGGCGGCCGGTCGCTGGTGCGCTACCTGGAGGCCTTCGACCACACCGTGGCGGTCATGCAGAGCGCTCCGAACATCGAGCGCGTGGCCGCGGAGGAGGTCGAGGACCTCGCCGCGGATGGGATCGTGTACGCCGAGGTGCGGTTCGCACCCGAACAGCACCTGCGTGAAGGGTTGACGCTCGACCAGGTGGTCGAGGCAGCTGCCGCAGGGGTGCGGCGGGCGACGGAGGGGCGGCCGATCGTGGTCGGCCTCCTGCTCAGCGCCATGCGCCAGGCCGCTCGCTCCGTCGAGATCGCGGAGCTCGCCGTCCGTCATCGCGAGGGCGGCGTCCTGGGATTCGACGTGGCCGGGCCGGAGGCGGGCTACCCGCCAACCCGCTACCTGGATGCCTTTCAGCTGATCGCGCATGAGAACTTCCACTTCACCATCCACGCCGGCGAGGCCTTCGGGCTGCCGTCCATCTGGGAGGCGCTCCAGTTCTGCGGCGCCGAACGCCTGGGGCACGGGGTGCGGATCGTCGACGACATCGTCACCCAGCCCGACGGCCGGATTGCGATGGGGCGACTGGCTGCCTACGTCCGCGATCGGCGCATCCCGCTCGAGATGTGCCCCACCTCGAACGTCGACACCGGGGCCGTGGCCTTGCTCGCGGACCACCCGATCGACCTCCTGAAGCGCCTCCGCTTCCGGGTGACCCTCAACACCGACAACCGGCTGATGAGCAACATCAGCCTGTCGGACGAGTTCGCCAGCATGGTCGCCACCTTTGGCTGGGACCTGGCGGACATGGAGTGGGTCACTCTCAACGCGATCAAGAGTGCCTTCCTGCCGTTCGACGGGCGGCTGCGGATCATCAACGAGCAGGTGAAACCCGGCTATGCCCGCCTGCGGGCCGAGGCGTCCTCGCCGGACCTCACCGTCGGCTGAGCGACCCACCTCGTCGGTGTATCCTCAACCGCGCCAAGACCCGTCTCGGCCGGAGGGCTCGACCAGCAGATGACCTACGTGATTGCGGAACCATGTATCGGCGTCAAGGACGCCTCGTGCGTCGACGTCTGCCCGGTCGACTGCATCCACACCAGCGACGACGCGCCGCTCTTCTACATCGATCCGGACGAGTGCATCGACTGCGGCGCCTGCGAGCCCGAATGCCCTGTGACCGCCATCTTCGCCGAGGATGCGGTCCCGGAGCAGTGGACAAACTTCATCCAGATCAACGCTGACTTCTTCAAGAAGTAGCGGATCGTGGTCCGCCTGATCGCCCTCTACAGCCAACCGGACGATCCCTCCGCTTTCGACGCGCACTACCGCGACGTGCATGCGCCGATCGTGCGCCGCTATCCCGGGCTTCGCGGCCTGCGCCTGACCAGGACCGACGGGGTGGCCGGTCGCCCGGCCGACTACTACCTCATGGCCGAGATGAGCTTCGCCTCACGCGCCGATCTCGACGAGGCGCTGGCCTCCGATGCGGGACGGGAGTCCGGTCGCGACCTGCGCAACTTCGCCCAGGCCGGCGTCACCCTATTCGTGGTCGACGACGAGGCCGCCACCGATGGCTGAGCCGAGCGCCCCACTGGCGGTCGATCCGCAGACGCTCGGCTTCGAGCGGGTCCGCTATGACAAGGACGCGGCCAGCGGCGTGGCGATGGTGACGATCGACCGGCAGCCGGTCCTCAACGCCTTCGACTTCCAGACGCTGCGCGAGCTGGGCCGCGCCTTCGAGGACGCGTCATGGGACGACGCCATCGCGGTGGTGGTGGTCACCGGGGCGGGGGATCGGGCATTCTGTACCGGCGCCGACCTCGATGAGCAGGCGACGATGGGCGCCACCAGCGGCCAGTACTGGCGCTGGATGGGTGCCTTCATCGAGATGCACGACCGGCTGCGCAACATCGGCAAGCCGACCATCGCCCGGATCAACGGGATCTGCGTCGGCGGCGGCAACGAGCTGCAGATGGCCTGCGACCTTTCGGTGCTCGTCGACGATGCCTACATCCGTCACGTTGGACCCGAGCACGGCTCCGTCCCGGCCGGCGGAGCGACCCAGTGGCTGCCGATCCTGGTCGGCGACCGACGGGCCCGCGAGATCCTGATGCTGTGCGAGCCGATCCGCCCTATCCAGGCCCTGGATTGGGGCCTCGTCAACCGGGTGGTGCCGCGAGAGGATCTGGACGAGACGGTCGCGATGCTGGCGGCCAGCCTGCGCGCCAAGCTGCCGGAAGCGCTGCGCTACACGAAGACGCAGCTCAACTGGTGGCGTGACCTCGCCTGGTCGCAGACGGTGACCCACGCGCGTGACTGGCTGGCCGTGCACTCCACCGCCGACGAGACGCGGGAGGCGGTGGCTGCCTTCCACGAGAAGCGGACCCCGCGCTACGAGGAGCTGCGACGCCTGCAGGCCGGTGGTGGTCGCGTCTGCGCCTCGTGCGGCGAGAGGGGCATCTCCGCGTACGCAACCTATTGCCCGGGCTGTGCGGCGCAGCTGCCAGATGTCTTCGAGGCGATCCCGTGACCGACGAGCCGCTGATCCTGATCGAGCGCGACGAGGAGCGGCGCGTGGCGCTGCTCCGCTTCAACCGCCCCAAGCAGCTGAACGCCCTGAACGGCCAGGTCATGGACGAGCTGTGCAACGCGCTGGAGGCGCTCGACCGTGACGAGGCGATCCGCGTGCTGGTGGTGACCGGCAATGAGCGGGCGTTTGCCGCGGGCGCGGACATCGGCGAGATGGCGGATGCCAGCCCCATCGACATGCTGCGCACCAACCGCATCGCCCAGTGGGACCGCGTGCGCCGCATCGGCAAGCCGGTGATCGCCGCCGTGGCGGGCTGGTGCCTGGGTGGCGGGTGCGAGCTGGCCATGGCCCTCGACCTGATCGTCGCCGCCGAGGGCGCCCGATTCGGTCAGCCGGAGATCAACCTGGGCGTCATCCCGGGAGCCGGCGGGACGCAGCGCCTGACGCGGGCGGTGGGCAAGAGCGCGGCGATGGAGATGATCCTGACCGGCGAGCCGATCGACGCGCGCGAGGCGCATCGGCTCGGTCTGGTCGCGCGCGTCGTGCCGAACGAGCTGGTCGTGGAGGATGCGCTGGCGCTGGCGGCCACAATCGCCACCAAGTCGCCGCTGGCGCTGCGGCTGGCCAAGGAAGCGGTCAACGCCGCCTATGAGATGAGCCTGACCGATGCGCTCGCGCACGAGCGCCGCCTCTTCTATCTCCTGTTCGGGTCGGAGGATCAGAAGGAGGGGATGGCGGCCTTCCTGGAGAAGCGCGACCCGGACTTCACCGGGCGCTAGCAGCTCACTCCGGCTTCGGGCGTTGGATCCACCACTCGGCGAACGACCGAGCACGCCCGTCGGGCTCCAGCCGGATCACCCAGATGTTGCTGTACGCGTCCTCCGGCTCGTCGTCGTGAGCGGGATAGGTGGTCAGTCCCTTGACCACGCCGGTGTCTCCCTCGACCGCCACCAGCTCCGACTCGAACTGCCAGGGATCCTTCGAATCGCCTCGCTCGATCCACTTCGCGACGATCGCCTCGCGACCCTCCCACGGCTTGCTGAACGGCCAGGGCGAGTAGGTCGCGTCCTCGGTGAAGAGGGCGCCGATCTGCTGCGGGTCGTCCGTCGTCCACGCCGCTCGATACCGCTCCAGCCATTGCTCGAAGTCTCCGCGGGTCATGAGCTCATCGCCTCCGTTGCATCAGGGGACGGCACGCTCAATGTTGGCGTGTCGACTCGCCTGCCGTTGTTGGGAACGCGAACGGTACCGGCCTGCTCGGCCAGCGCCGCGACGAGGCGCCGGGCGACGCCGCCGTCGAACGGGGGAGTGGCGCCGCGCAGCTGGCGGAGCAGGAGGTTGCGGCGCTCCAGCCGCTGCCGCTCCTCGGCCTCGGCGCGGATGACGTCCTCACGGTAGTACGGGAACATGTCGGTCTCCTCAGGGCTGGCGACTGCCACAGCCATTGCTAACTAGTGTATACTCTACGCTAGTTATGGATAACCTGTCAAGTCAGAACGGAAGTTAGTTTGCCTGCCACCATCGTGTCGCCACCCGCGTCCGACGCCGGCCGCCGTCCGCCGGCGCCCGGCCGGCTGGAGCTGGTGCGAACGTTCCTGAACAGCGTGGACCTCGAGTCCGAGGAGGAGGATTTCTCGACGCCCGCGTTGCTGGCCGACTGGCTGGTGGAGCGCGGCCTTCTGGCCCGCGACGCCCGGCTCGGGCCTGGCGACCTGGCGGAGGCGATCGCGTTTCGCGAGACGCTCCGCGACGTGCTGGAATCGAACGCCGGCCACGGTGACGCGGAGGCGGCGCTGCGTCGATTGGATGCCATCGCCGAGCGCATCCCATTGCGGGTGCAGCTGGGGGGTCAGCCCCGCGTCGAACCCGTGGGCAGGGAGGGCATCCACGCCGCCATCGGTCGGCTCCTCGGCATCGCCTACGAGGCGGCGATCGAGGGCACCTGGCGGCGCCTCAAGGTGTGCCGCAGTGACACCTGTCGCTGGGCCTTCTACGACTCGTCGCGCAACCGATCCGGGACGTGGTGCACGATGGCGGTCTGCGGCAACCGGATGAAGGGGCGCGCCTTCCGTCGCCGGCGTCCGACGCGGGCCACCGCCGGCTGACCGACGGCGCCGCGGCGGCAAGCCGCGGTTGCGGTACGGATCGGACCCCGAGAGGCTACTCTCCGGACGATGCCCCTCGGAGCTCTGTGGCCATGATGAATGTGCCCGCGGCCAGCCTGTGGCGCGACCGGCAGTTCCGGACCTTCTGGTCCGCGCAGTCCGTCTCCGAATTCGGCGATCGGATCACCGAGCTGGCCCTGCCGCTGATCGCCGTCACGCTGCTCGACGCAACACCCGGCCAGGTTGGGCTGCTGACCGCCGCCGTCTGGCTGCCGAACCTGGCCTCGCTGTTCATCGGCACCTGGGTCGACCAGCGCCGGGACAAGCGCCCGTTGATGGTCGCGGCCGACCTGTTTCGCATGGTGGTCCTGCTGTCGTTGCCCGTGGCGTACTGGCTCGACGTCCTGACCCTCGGCCAGCTCTACGCCATGGCGATCCTGGCCGGAACGGCGCACGTCGTCTTCAACACCGCCTATGCGTCGTTCTTCGTGCGGCTGGTGTCGCGCGACCACTTCCTCGAGGCGAGCAGCAAGCTCTCGGCGACGAGGTCGATCTCGTTCATCGCCGGCCCCGCGGCCGGCGGCGTGCTGATCCAGCGGCTGACTGCGCCGGTCGCGATCCTGGTCGACGCCGCCTCGTTCGTCTTCTCCGCGATCCAGGTCGGCCGGCTGAGGACGCCGGTGGTGGAGCCGGACCTCGCCACCGAGTCGCTGCTGCGGCGGGCCCGCGCAGGGATGGGCTACCTGCTGCGTCACCCGTACCTGCGATCCAGCCTCGGCTGCGCGACGACGGTGAACTTCTTCACCCTGATGGGGTCGGCGTTGCTGATCCTCTACGCGAGCAGGAACCTTGAGCTCTCGGCAGGGACGATTGGGCTCGCGTTCGGCATCGGCGCGTCCGGCGGCCTGCTGGGAGCGCTTGCGGCGACGCCGCTGACCCGCCTGATCGGCGCCGGCCGGCTGATCGCCATCGCGGCGGTCGTCTTTCCCGCGGCCATCGCCATCGCGGCCCTGGCATCGGGCCCGGTCCTCGTGCGCGCGGCGGCGCTCGCGGCCGCGGAATTCGTCGCCGCCTTCGCCGTGATGTGCTTCGACGTCCCGCTCAACGCGCTGCAGGCCTCGGTGACCCACGACACGATGCGAAGCCGCGTGTCGGGAGCGTTCAGCAGCATCAACTACGGGGTGCGGCCGCTCGGTGCCGTGGTCGGCGGGCTGCTGGGAACCTGGCTCGGCGTCCGCGAGACGCTGCTGATCTCATCGGCCGGTGGTCTGCTCGCGGTGCTGTGGCTGGTCGGCTCACCGATCATCCGGGTTCGCACCCTCGACGGCCTGCAACCGCCGGACTGACGGGCGACCGATAGAATCCGGACATGCCCGTGGCCAGCTACGAGACGATCAAGGTTGAGGTGGCCGATGGCGTCGCCACGATCTCCCTCAACCGTCCGGAGTCTCTCAACGCCCTGAACGGGCCGATGCGGCGTGAGCTGCTGGTCGCGTTCAAGGCCGCGGGGCGCGACGAGGCGGTCCGAGCCGTCGTCCTGACCGGGGAGGGCCGCGGCTTCTGCAGCGGTGCCGACCTGCGCGGCGGTGCCGCGGAGCGGGCTTTCCGCCGCCTCCTGACCGACGAATACAACCCGCTGATGGTCGCGATCCGCGACCTGCCGAAGCCCGTGATCGCGGCGGTCAACGGTGTCGCCGCCGGTGCCGGCGTCTCCCTGGCGCTGGCGTGCGACCTGATCTACGCCGCCGAGGAGGCGCGCTTCATCCAGGCCTTCGTGCGCATCGGGCTGGTGCCGGACTCCGGATCGACCCGAACCCTCGTCCGTGCGCTGGGACGCCATCGCGCCTCGGCGCTCGTCTTCAGTGGCGAGCCGTTGGGTGCCGGGGAGGCCCACGCGGCCGGCCTCGTGAACGTGGTGGTGCCCGGCGACCAGCTGTCCGCCACGGTGCGCGCCGCGGCCGCCGGCCTGGCCGCTGCCCCGACGCGGGCGATTGGGCTGGCCAAGCGCGCCATCAACCACGCCGAGGACGCGCTCCTCTCCGAGAGCCTGGCGATGGAGGCGGCGATGCAGGAGCTGGCGGGCCGCACCGAGGATCATGCCGAGGGCAGCGCGGCGTTTGCCGAGAAGCGGGAGCCGCGCTTTCTTGGGCGCTGACGTCGAACCGTCTCGGGCGCTCGAACGCGTCGGGATCCTGGGCGCCGGGACGATGGGGTCGGGGATCGCGCAGATCGTGGCCGAGGCGGGCATCGAGGCCGTCGTGCACGACCCGATCGAGGGCGCGTACCGGCGGGCGCACGAGCGAATCGCCGGCTTCCTGGCCCGCAAGGTGGAGAAGGGCCAGCTGGACGCCGCCGCTGCGGCGGCTGCCCTCGATCGGCTCAACCCGGCCGCCTCCGTCGAGGAGCTTGCAGCCGTTGACCTCGTGGTGGAGGCCATCCCGGAGGAGCTCGAGCTGAAGCGAGACGCGTTTCGGCGCCTCGACGCCGCTGCCGAGCCAGAGACGGTCCTCGCCACCAACACGAGCAGCCTGTCGGTGGCGCGCATCGCCTCGGCCACGGGGCACCCCGAGCGGGTGGTCGGGATGCACTTCTTCAACCCGGTCCCGCTGATGGCGCTGGTCGAGGTGGTCCCCGGGCCGCGCACCGCGCCGGACGTTGCCGAGGCAGCCGTCTCCGCGGCACGTCGCCTGGGGAAGACCCCCGTGGTGGCAGCCGACACGCCTGGCTTCATCGTCAACCGTGTCGCGCGCCCCTTCTACCTCGAAGCGATGCGGATGGCGGCGGACGGCGCGGCGGGGATCGAGGCGATCGATGCCGCAGCCCGCGGGATGGGCTTCCGGATGGGGCCGTTCGAGCTGGTCGACACGATCGGCGCCGACGTCAACCTGGCGGTGAGCCTGAGCGTGTACGAGGCGTTCGGCAGGGATCCTCGCTACGAGCCGCAGGAGATGCAGGAGGTCCTCGTCTCGGCTGGCCGCCTCGGCCGCAAGACGTCCGGCGGCTTCTACGACTACGCGCCCGATGGCTCGCGCGGCAACCCCTGGTCGGGGTTGCCGACCGGTTCCGCAGCGCCCGGGGCGGGTTTGAGCGATGCGCAGATCGCAGAGCGCCTGCTGGCCACGATCGTGAACGAGGCGGCGTCCGCCGTGGCGGATGGCGTCGCCGCGCCGGAGTCGATCGACGTTGCCATGCGGCTCGGAGCCAACTACCCGTCGGGACCCCTCGAGTGGGGCGAGCGGGTCGGGCTGGCGACGGCGGTGCGAACGCTCGACGCGCTGGCGGTAGCTTCGCCGGATGGCCGGTATCGAGTGGTCCCGCTGCTGCGCTCGCTGGCCGAAGGCGGCGGATCCTTCTTCGCCAAGCGCCCGTGAGCGAGCCGCTGCAGCGCTATCGGGCGGTCGTCTTCGACCTGGACGGTCTGCTGCTGGAGACCGAGGTGCTCTGGCATCGGGCCGAGCAGCGTCTCTTCGCCAGGCACGGCGCCGAGTTCACCTTCGAGGACAAGCTGACGGTGATGGGCACGAGCGCGGCGTTCACCGGCGAATTCTTCGCCCGGCGTCTCGGCTATGCGGCTGAACGGGCCGCACCACTGATTCGCGAGGTCACCGAGCTGATGCACGAGGAGCTGCAGGCCGGGGTCGCTGCCCGCCCGGGCGCCGTCGAGCTCGTCGGGCAGCTGTGGGGTCGCGTGCCGCTGGGTCTTGCCTCGAACTCCCCGCGCTACCTCGTGGATGCCGCGCTCCAGAGCGGCGGCTTCGCCGATGCGTTCGACGCGGTGGTCAGCTCCGACGACGTGGCGCACCACAAGCCGGCTCCGGACCTCTACCTGCTCGCCTGCGAGCGGCTCGGCGTCGATCCGGCAGAGACGCTGGCGCTGGAGGACACCGCCTCGGGGATCTCGTCGGCCAAGGCGGCTGGCCTGACCTGCATCGCCGTCCCGCAGTTCGACGAGACCGATGTGTCGGCGGCGGATCGGGTCATCGCCTCGCTCGACGAGCTGCTGGCCGAGGCGTGATCATCGGCCGCGGGGTACCCTCTCGGCATGTGTCGAAGCATCAAGACCCTCCGAATCCTCGATGAGCCGGCTCCCGACGACGAGGTGCGCGCGGCCGCCCTCCAGTATGTGCGCAAGGTGAGCGGCTATCGGAAGCCCTCGCCGGCGAACGAGCACGCCTTTAACCACGCCGTCGACGAGATCGCCCGTGCCTCGAGCCGGCTGCTTCAGGCGGTGACCGCCACTCACCCCGCCCGCCGAGCGAGCTAGCGCCTCATTCGCTCCGCGACCTGACCAGGAATGCGACGAGGGTCAACACCACGGTGCCGAGCATCAGCAGCACGGCCATCGCGATCATCACCGGCAGCGTCTGGGCGAAGCGCAGCTGGCCGTACAGGAAGACCGGGAAGGTCTGGTCGCCACCGGCCAGGAAGACCGCCAGCGCGACCTCGTCGAACGAGACGATGAAGCACGTCAGCCAGGCCGAGAGAAGCGACGGCCCGAGCAGGGGCAGCACGATCCGGCGCAGCGTCGTCGGATAGCTGGCGCCCAGGTCCATCGCCGCGTCCTCCAGGGCCGGATCGAGCCCGATCAGCCTCGACACCAGGATGAGGGTCGCGTAGGGCAGCGCGATCACGCTGTGGCCGGCGGCGATCGTGAAGATCGAGCGTGGCACGTCCAGGAGGTTGAAGAGGAGGAAGAGAGCGACCGCCAGCATGATGAACGGGACGACCAGCGGTGCCCCGGCCAAGGCGAGCAGGAGCCCCCGTCCGGCGAACCGCAGCCGCACCACCGCGATCCCCGCGGCAAGGCCGAGGCCGGTCGCGACGGTGGCGGCCAGGAAGCCCACCACCAGGCTGTTGCGGGCAGCGGTCAGGAGCTGCCTGTTCTCGAAGATCTCGCCGTACCAGTCGGTCGTATAGCCCTCGATCGGGAACCGCAGCGTGGTGTTCGTGCTGAACGAGAAGACGAAGAGGACAGCGATGGGCAGGTACAGGAAGACGATCATCAGCAGGTAGACGGGGCCCAGCGGAAGGCGCGTGCGCCCGACGCCGATGGCAGGGCTGGCCCGCCGCACCCCGGTCTGCGCGGTCATGTCGCCATCCGGCGCAGGTCGACCAACCGCAGGGCCAGCGCCACCAGCACCAGCACGGCCAGCAGCATCAGGACCGCCATCGCCGAGCCGAGCGGCCAGTTCCCCGCGCGGCTGAAGAAGTCCTGGATCAGGTTCCCGTACATGATCCCGCCCGTGCCACCGACCAGCGACGGGGTGACGTACTCGCCGACGGTCGGGATGAAGACCATGAAGAAGGTGGCGAGCGCCCCCGGCAGGCTCATCGGGATGGTGACCCGTGCGAAGCGCGTCCAGGGGCCAGCGCCCAGGTCAGCCGCCGCCTCGAGGTGCGAACGGTCGACCCGTTGCAGCGCCGCGTAGATCGGCAGGGCTGCGAACGGGATCCAGACGTAGATCAGGGTGATCACGACCGCCGCCTGCGAGTAGGTCAGCAACCCGGCCGGCTCCTGGGTCAGCCCGGTTGAGGTGAGCAACCAGTTGATCGCTCCCTCGCGCCCCAGCAGCAGCTTCCAGGCCATAACCCGCAGCAGGTAGCTCGACGCGAATGGGATGAGGAGGAGGATCAGGAAGATCGTTGCCCGCCGGCGCGCTCGAAAGGCGAGAAAATAGGCGATCGGGTAGGCGAGGATCGTGGCCGATGCGGCGATGACGAAGGCCATGGCCAGCGAGATGCCCAGTCGCCGCAGGTAGGCGGCAGTGTCAAGCACCTCCTGGTAGTGATTGAGCGACGGCCAGCCGGCGCCGAAGTTGATGCGGCCGGAGCCGGGGAGGAGGCTGATGGCCACCACGACCCCCAAGGGCACCACGAAGAGGAGGAGCAGCCACAGATACGGCGGGACGGCGAGGAACCAGAGGCTTCCTCGCCGTCCGAGCATCGCCGTTGGCGCCTGGTGCGCCGGGTCAGGGTGCCGAGGCTACTCGGCCTTCACGCGGGCCCACATCGCCGTCCAGGCGTCCCTCTGCGCCTGGGTGACGGGCGGAGTGAAGTTCGTGCTCTCCAGGATGGCCGGGTCGTCGATCCCGAAGGCCTGGATCAGGACGGGATCGGTCACCCCATCCATGACCTCCTGGTTGGCGCAGCCGTAGTAGAAGAGGGTGACGGCGTTGCTGCAGGTCAGGGTTGCCAGCTTGTTGTCCAGGAACTCGAGCGCCAGCTGGTAGCTGTCGGTCCCGGTGCTGATGCCGTACAGGCCGACCCACGAGTTGCGCCCCTCGGTCGGGTTGGCGTAGGCGACCGGCTGGCTCTCGTCGTACAGCACTGTCGCGTAGCACCCCTGCCAGGCGTAAGCGACCCAGATGTCGCCGCTCTGCACCGCGGGGCAGAAGTCGTCGTACTCGCCGGTCCAGTACAGCAGGTTGAGTGGCTTCTGCGCCTTCCACTCCTCCTCGATCGTGGCCAGCTGGGCGTCGGTGATCGCCGTCTCGTCCCAGCCGTGGATGTATGACGAGGTCGTCACCGCCGCTGGGCCGTCGTCCCACATCGAGATGTGGCCCGAGTAGGTGTCGTCGAACAGCGCATCCCAGCTGGTGATCTCGCCGTCGACGTGATCGGTGTTGTACAGGATCGAGGTGAATCCCCAGTCCCAGGGCAGGAAGTACTGCTTGCCGTCGACCTTCCCCAGCTCCTTGAAGCTGTCGGGGACCTTGTCCCAGTTGGACAGCTTGCTGGTGTCGATCTCCTGCACGAGGCCCTCGTCGACGTAGAACTGCTGCCAGCCGGTGTAGAAATGGAAGACATCGGACTCGCTGCCGCCCTCCATCTTGGCAAGGATGTCCGCGTCGCTGATCCCGAACTCGAAGTCGACCGCAGTATCGGGACTGGCGGTCTTGAAGTCGGTCCAGAAGTCCTCGGCCTCGTAGCCGCTCCACTCCAGGACCGTCAGCTCGTTCGGCTCAACGACGGACGCCGCGGGCGACTCGGTCGCGCCGGCTGACGCTCCCGGCGAGCCCGATGACGCGGGCTGGCAGGCTGCCAGCAGCAGGGCGGCGCTGGCGAAGGCGATGAACCACGCCGGAAAGCGTGAAGGGCGTGCGGGCACGGGCGGTCTCCTCAAGGTTGGATTGCGGGATCCTACGCTGCGCCGATCCGCGCGGTCAACGATTCCGGCATCAGTGCCTGAAGCGATAGCCGAGCAGGCTGGGAACCCGCGCCACCAGTCGGGTCAGGAGTCCCGGCCGACGGCCGGCATCCAGGGCGTCGTCCTGCTGAATCAGCGCCTCCCGGATGGCGCGCGCCCCAACGAATCGAAATGGCTCGGGCGGCAGGAATCGCTGGCGCCGGCCGAACAGGGGGAGGAAGGCGACAGGGTCGCCACCGCCGGCGATTCGGGCCGCGAGGATGCGCCCCGCCAGCCGAGCGGGGCCAACCCCGTTGCCGGCGAAACCATGGGCGTACAGCACGCGCCCACCCTCCCGTGAGCCGATCTCGGGGAACCGATCCGCGGTGATGTCGATCGGCCCACCCCAGGCATCGTCGATCCGAACGTCCGCGAGCATCGGGAAGAGGTGTCGAAAGTTGGCGACCACCCGCTCGATCGCGTGCCGGTCGTGGGTGAAGATCGGACCGATGCGCCCGCCGAAGCCTGCGGCGCCGACGCCGGCGCCGAAGGCGATGCGCCCGTCGCGGGTGGTTCGGAAGTAGCTGATCGTGAAGCGCGAGTCTGCGATCGCCTCGCCCCCGGTCCACCCCAGCTCGCCCAGCCGCTCCGGGATCGGCTCCGTCAGCACCATGTAGCTGCCCCAGGCCAGGACGCGGGTCCGAAAGCCCGGCCAGCCCGCCGCCCACGCGTTCACCGCCATCACGACGCGGTCCGCGGTCACGCTCCCGCGGGCCGTCGTCAGTCGCCGTCCGCTCGGGTGCGTGTCGATCCGTTCCACCGCTGTCCCCTCGTGGATCCTGACGCCGCGCTCGATGAGCACGCGCCGCAGTCCGCGGGCCAGGAGGGCAGGCTGAACGGTCGCCGCGCTGGGCATGAAGAGGCCATCGCCGAAGGCGGGCGAGGCGCAGATCGTCTGCACCGTCTGACGGTCGATGGGCACCAGCTTCCCGGTGGCGCCGAGCCGATCCATCTCGGAGGTCGTCTTGCCCCAGTCGTTGCCGACCTTCGGGAAGGCGTTGACTCGGAGGTAGCCGCGCGGCGTGAACCAGGCATCGACCGCGTGACGCCGGCACCACTCGCCGATGCCGCCCACCACCTCGTCGGCCGCCTCCGCGATGCGCAGGCCGTGGGCCGGCCCGTAGCGCCTGGCCAGGTAGGGGAGGTACTCCCACCAGCCGTGCAGGAAGCCGCCGTTGCGGCCGCTAGGCCCGCCGCCGCAGATGTCCGCCTCGAGCAGGACGATCCGGGTCTCGGGCGCGAGCTCGGTCAGGAAGTAGGCGGTCCACATCCCGGTGTAGCCGCCGCCGACGATGGCGACGTCGGCATGCGCGTCGCCGAAGAGCGATGGCGCCAGCAGGCTCGGCGCCTCGGCGGCCAGGGCCTCGCGCAGCCACCAGGCACGGCGTCGGCCGGGGATCGGAAGCTCCGGGGGCGCTGGGGGGGTCACGTCGCGCGATGCTAACCCGGTGCTAGCATCCACGCCTGATGCGTCAGCACGACCCAGCACGCACCCCGGTGGTCGTCGACGGGCTGCGCACGCCCTTCGGCCGCTACGCTGGCGCCCTGCGACAGGTGCGGCCGGATGACATGGCCGCCCACGTCATCCGCGCGGTCCTCGAACGCACCGGCGTCGATCCCGGCGCCGTCGACGACGTGATCCTGGGGGCCGCCAACCAGGCCGGCGAGGACAACCGCAACGTCGGCCGGATGGCGGCGCTCCTGGCCGGGATGCCGGTCGAGGTCGCCGGCCAGACGGTCAACCGGCTGTGCGGCTCGGGAATGCAGGCGGTCGTCGGAGCCGCGCACGCCATCACGGCTGGTGACGGCGACCTCTTCGTCGCGGGCGGCGTGGAGTCGATGACCCGCGCCCCGTTCGTCATGGCCAAGGCCTCGGCCGCCTTCCCGCGGGGCGAGCAGACGCTGTACGACACGACGCTCGGCTGGCGCTTCACCAACCCGCGCCTGGCAGATGCCTTCTACCCGTACTCGATGGGCGAGACCGCGGAGAACGTGGTCGAGCGCTGCGGCGTATCACGCGAAGAGCAGGACCGATTCGCCCTCACCTCCCACCAGCGCTGGGCCGCGGCGCACGCGGCGGGTCGCTTCGCCGACGAGGTGATATCGATTGAGGCGCCCGCAGCCAAGGGCGCAATGACGACGGTCGACCGCGACGAGCACCCGCGTCCCGAGACCACCCTCGAGCAACTTGCCGCGCTGAAGCCGGCCTTCAAACGCGACGCATCCGGATCCGTCACCGCGGGCAACAGCAGCGGCATCAACGACGGCGCCGCCGCGCTCGTCGTCACCTCCGAGGCGCGCGCCGCCGAGCTGGGGCTCAAGCCGATCGCGCGCCTCGTCTCCAGTGCCGTGGCCGGCGTCGACCCGGCGACGATGGGCCTCGGGCCCATCCCGGCCTCGCGCAAGGCGCTGGATCGCGCCGGTCTCTCGGTCGCGGACATGGACCTCGTCGAGCTGAACGAGGCCTTCGCGGCGCAGGCGCTGCCGGTCATGCGCGAGCTGGAGCTCGACCCCGAGAAGGTCAACGTCAACGGCGGGGCGATCGCCATCGGACACCCGCTGGGTGCGTCGGGAGCCCGGTTGGTGGCGACGCTGCTCCATGAGATGCGGCGGCGCGGCGCGCGGCACGGGCTGGCGACGATGTGCATCGGCGTCGGGCAGGGGATCGCCTCCGTCTGGGAGGCGGTCGAGTAGGGCTAGCCCAGGCGGAGCTGCGGCAGGACCTTCTCGCCGAAGGCGGCGATGAACTCCGCCTGGTTGCGACCCACGTTGTGGACGTGGACCTCGTCGAAGCCCATGTCCACGAACCGCTGGATGTGGGCGGCGTGCTCGTCTAGGTCGGCAGAGATCAGGACCCGGTCCGTGAAGTGCTCCGGCCGAACGAGCATCGCCATGTTGGCGAAGTCCTCCGGATGGCGAACGTCCTGCTTCGGGAACGGCATGCCGCCGTTCGGCCACTCGCGGACGGCGTTCGCCTCGGCCACCGCCCCTGTCTCGGCCCAGGAGACGTGGATCTGGAGCAGCTTCGGCATCGAGTGCGGGTCCCGCCCCGCCGCCAGGGCCCCTTCCCCGAACTTGGCCCACAGCATCTTGATCTTCTCGTCCGCCGCCCCGACCGTGATCATCCCGTCGGCATGGCGTCCGGTGCGCTTGGCGTTGATCGGTCCGGCAGTGGCCACGTAGATCGGGACCGGGGTCTCGGGTCGCGTGTAGAGCTTGGCCGACTCAAGCGTGAAGTACTCGCCCGAGTGCCGCACCACCTCGCCGCTGAAAAGCTTGTTGATGATCTCGATCGCTTCGAAGAGCATGTGGCTGCGAACACCGATCTCGGGCCATCTGCCACCGATGACGTGCTCGTTGAGCGCCTCGCCGGCACCCAGCCCGAGCCAGAAGCGGCCCGGATACATCGCCCCCATGGTGGCCGCCGCATGCGCGATCACCGCGGGGTGGAAGCGGAAGCCCGGGGCCGTGACGGCGAGGCCGATGGGCAGCGTGGTGCGCTCTCCCAGGGCCCCCATGAACGTCCAGGCGAACGCGGCGTTGCCCTGCTGCGGGGTCCACGGCTGGAAGTGCTCGCTGACCATGAATCCGGCTGAGAATCCCGCGGCCTCCGCCTGCGGGCACCACTCGAGCAGGTCGGTCGGGTGGAACTGCTCCAGCATGGCGGCGTAGCCGATCTTCGTCACCGCAACAGCCTACAGGTCCGCGTCCCCAAGTCGTCAGGCACTCGTCGCACGGGGCGGTGCTGCGGACGCGAGCCCGCCACACATAGCCCAACTCCGGCCAGCGCGATCAATGCCAGGTCTCGAGGCTGCGGTCCACGGTCCTGATCGCCGCATCCTGCATCGTCAGGCGCCCACGGTCCACCCTCGTTTCATGGCGAAGGCCGCCCCGCGCCATGCGGGACGGCCTCAGTCGGGAACGCGAACGTTCAGCTGGCGGAAGACTCGTCCGGTGACTCGTCTGCGTCATCGTGGTCAAACCCGCCGAAGCCACCATGGCCCCGTCCCCATTGCGGGAAGTCCCCGGAGGCAAGTGCCTCGTCCAGCTTCGAGAGGATCTCGTCGGCGCGTGCCTCGTCGAGACCATCCGCCACCGCCGCATCCAGCCTCGTCTTCACCGCGTCGTGGATCGCCTGGCTGACGGCGTCGTAGTCCTTGCCCTGCGCGCTCGCGACGTCCTGCAGCGAGTCGCCACTGCGCAGCGCCTGGAGCAGCTCGCCCGGCTCGATGCCGAGGGCCTCGGCTGCCACGCTCAGCAGCGGACCGCCGAAGTGGCCCTTGAGCCCGTGCCCCATTCCGCCGAACGGATGGCCGAAGAATCGGCAGCCATCTCCTTCGGCCGCCTCGATCTTCTCCTTCAGCGCGGTCGCGCGCTCCTCGCTCAGGTCGCCGGCCGCGACGGCTGCGTCGATGGCGGCGATGCTCGCAGCCTTGGCGGCGGGCAGGAGGTCGTCCACAGAGACACCGAGCTCCTTGGCGAACGCCTCCTGCCAGGCGTCGCAGTACTCGCCGTTGGCGAGATCGGCCGCCGATGCACTGGCACTGGGTGACGAGGGTGCCGCCAACGCGGCGCTGATCAGGGTTCCACCCACGAGCGCCGCAGCGACCATGCCGCCGGCGATGCCCAGGGTCTTCATCTTCCTCACGTGCGTGTCCTCACTGGATTGTCGCTTGCTGCGACTCGGTAGGGCGGAGCATCGGTCTCGGCGGTCAAGAACGCGTCAAGATCGCGCCGATCGGTCTTGACATCCTCTGAATCGGCCTGCCACTAGCATGGCCCGATGGGGCGCGCCAGGATCCTGATCGTGGAGGATGAGCCGCAGCTGCGCGGTCTTCTGCGGCTGTACCTGGAGCGGGCCGGCTACGTGGTGAGCGACGCCGGGGATGGCGCGGCCGCCCTGGCCGCCTTCGCGGCCGATGGCGCGGACCTGGTGGTCCTTGACCTGATGCTGCCGGGGATGCAGGGCGAGGCGGTGCTCGAGGCACTGCGCGAGGAGGCGGACGTTCCGATCCTGATCACCAGCGCGAAGCGCTCCGATGCCGAGCGCATCGCCGGGCTTCGCCTGGGGGCCGATGACTACCTCGCCAAGCCCTTCAACCCGCACGAGCTGACCGCTCGCGTGGCGGCGATCCTGCGGCGCTCGCGCGCGGGCGTGGCCAAGGAGGGCGACGAGATCATCTCGCTGGGGGCCGGCCGCCTGGTCCTCGATCCCGCCTCGCGGCGATACACGCTGTCGGACGGGGAGGGAGGACGCCTGACGCCCGGCGAGGCCGCCCTCCTGGTCGCGCTGGCGCGCCGCCCGGGTGCCGTCCTGGCGCGCGAGCAGCTGCTGGAGGCCGTCGCGCGGCGTCCCGACGAGGTCTACGAGCGCGTCGTCGACGTCCATGTCGCCAACCTGCGACGGAAGCTGGGCGACGACGCCGGCGATCCCTGGCTGATCGAGACGATCCCCAGCACCGGCTACCGGCTGGTGGCGACGAAGGACCCAGCGTGACCGAGAGCGACGACGTGGCGCGCGGCCAGCCGCTCGGCCTTCGGCTGGCCCTGATGCTTTCCCTCGCCGTGCTGGCGGTCCTCCTGGTGGCCGGCCTTGCCGTCAACCGGATCGTCAGCGGGTCGCTGGAGGAGGAGCTGAGCGCCGCCGAGCGGGACCGCATCACGGTCGTGGCCGGGGCGATCGGAGCGGTCGACCTGGAGGGGCCGCGCGCGAAGCACGGGGTCGAGATCGTGCTGCGTCGGGTCGCCAACGCGATGCACGGGCGCGTCCAGCTGGTCGGCGCCGACGGCGAGCCGCTGGTGGACGTCGGAAGGCTGCCGCCGGGGGTTGCAACCGAGACGATCTCCGAGCCGATCCCCGGGTCGGACGCGAGCCTCCTGATCGACGTGCCGCGCGCCGACCGGGGCTTCCTGCGCGTCTTCAACGTGACGCTGCTGGTCGCCGGCCTGCTGGCGATCGTGGCGGTCGGGATGATCGCGCTCCTCCTCTCGTCGCGCCTGACCCGTCCCCTCCAGGGGGTGGCCGCCGCCGCGCGGCGGTTGGGGCATGGCGACCTCAGCGCCCGAGCCCAGGGCGGTCCCGACCGCGAGTCGCGGGAGCTGGCGGGCGCCTTCAACGCGATGGCCGAGCGAGTCCAGCGATCCGAGATGCTGCGCCGCCGCGCGGCCAGCGACATGGCCCACGATTTGGCGACCCCGGCCACCGTGCTCGAGTCGCAGCTGCAGGCGATGGTCGACGGCGTGGTGCCCGCCGACCGTGAGCAGCTCGATCGCGCCCGGGCCGCGGCGGGCGCGCTGTCGGGCGTGATCGTGCAGCTCGGAGAGCTGGTCGACGCCGAGTCCGGGGTGCTCCAGCGCCGGCCGCGGGTGATGTCGCTGAGCGAGCTGCTGGGAGAGGTCCAGCGCGCCATCGAGCCGCTCTTCCGGCAGCAGGGGGTTGGCATCGTGGTTGATCCGGCCCCCAGCTCGCTGAAGGTGGAGGTCGATCCCACGCAGGTCGGCCGCGCGCTCCGCAACGTCCTCGCCAATGCGGCCCAGCACTCCCCCGGGGGAGCGACCGTACAGGTGGGCGTCGAGACGGCGGCGACCGAGGCGCTGGTCAGGGTCACCGACGCGGGGCCGGGGATCGCTCCCGAGGACCGGGCCCACGTCTTCGAGCGCTTCTACCGGGCGGACCAGGCGCGCGGCGCGGGTGAGCCGCGGAGTGGCAGCGGCATCGGCCTGACCATTGCGCGGGAGCTGCTGGCGGCCAACGGCGGTCGCATCGGCGTCGAGCGAACCGGCCCCGATGGAACCACATTCCTGATTGGGCTTCCCCGCGCGAGCTAGACCTCGGACAGCTCCCAGCTGCGCTTGCGGGGCAGCGCCTGCCAGTCGCCCTGCAGGATCGACATCAAGTGCACGTCGTGATGCGCGCCGCGGTGGAATCGCGAGCGCCGCAGGATCGCATCGGTCTTGAAGCCGGCCTTCTCGTACGAGCGGATGGCACGCAGGTTGTAGTCGAACACCTCCAGCTCGATCCGCTCGAGCCGCAGCTCGCCGAAGCCGAAGTCGACCAGGGCATTGAGCGCATCGGTGCCGTACCCCTTGCCCAGGTAGCGGCGGTCGCTGATGAAGATGCCGACGATCGCGCTGCCGTTGACCTTGTCCACGTTGCGGAGAAAGATCGCGCCGATGCCCCGCTGCTCACCGAGCAGGCAGATCGTGTACGGGTAGCTCGTCTCGCCGATCTGGGCCTGGAACTCCGTGGAGAAGCGCTCGGCCGAGGCGCGGCTCCACGGCGTCTTGCCGCCGCCGAAGTGACCGATCTCGATATCGCCCGAGTAGGGGACGTCCTCGATGATGTCGGAGGGCTCGGTGGGCCGCAGCCAGACTCGCTCTCCACGGATCATCGGGCGCGGGGCGGGCATCTCCTCGTCGGTCATGGCGCGCATGATACCGACGATCGACTCGAGTCAGCCCTCGAACGGGAGGCCGCGCTCGACGGTTGCCCAGCCCACGGCCAGGAGTCGCGTCCCGACGTCGGGATCTCGGACGGGCGGGTGGTCCGGCGCGATCAGCGCCCCGGCCAGGCCGGGCAGCAGCGGCGACAGGCCGAACGAGACGGCGATCACCGCGTCGCCCTCGTGAGGGCCGGACTCGATCCGGAACAGGACCTCCTGGTCCATGGTGTCGTAGTGGACCCAGTAGGGGTCGGTCGCGGCCAGGCGCCGCAGGCGCGTTCCTGCTCGCAGCTGGCGCGCTACGGCGACGTCGGGGAGCGCGGGGGAGCCGGCGTACCACACGCGGGAGGCGCGCAGATCGCGCTGCAGCGTGTCGTTCCACGATTCCCACCACGACGTCCGTCGCGGCTCGGCCACATCGAGGGCGAGATCGGCGAGCACCACGAAGGCGTGCGCGTCATGCGGCTCGTCTCGACAGCGATCATCGCAGCGCGGCAGGAGCACCCGCGGCAGCTCGCTGATCGAGAGGCGGGCACTCAGCCAGATGCCCGATGCCGGCGCGTCGGGAGGCCGGGCATCCGGGTTGATGAGCGCGACCACCTGCTCGCCGCGCCGCATCTGGTCGACCGCAATCGAGAACGAGCGGTACGCCTCTCCGCCTCCGTCGCCCGGCCTCGACCTGCGCGCCAGATTGGTCATCCCTGCATGACATGCACGGTGGCCAGGACTTGACAAGTACCAGTGACTCCACCAGACATCACCGATCTGGCCGAATGGTGCTTCCAATCAACGGCGATGGACCATCGAGGCCTGGTACGGAAGTCCTGCCAGGGCCCCGATGCGCGGCGGTTGCGTCGTGCGCCTGCCCCGCGTACCGTGGCCGCGACCATGGAGCCCTCGTCCGACGCCAGCCTGGAAGCGTGGTACAGCCGCTTCCCGGAGGGCTGGTGGGGCTACCACTGGAGCCCGCCGCGGCCAATGAGTGCCGTCGAGATCGTGGGCGGTGGCGCCCTCGACGCGCGCCTGATGGCGACCCTCTGGGCGGTGACCAGCCGCCGAGGCAGCGTCATGCTCGCCTCGGAGGCGCCGATGGCCGGCAAGACGACCACCCTCTCCGCACTCGTCGACTTCCTGCCGCGCGGCACGGTGGGGATCTTCCTCCGTGGCTGGCGGGGTGACTTCGACTGGACCGATGAGGTCGGCCCGGATCGCGGCTACCTGCTTGTCAACGAGATGAGCGATCACCTGCCGATCTACGTCTGGGGCCGCAATGCGCGCGGAGCCCTGGAGCTGGCGGGCCGTGGCTACGGCATGGGAGCCACGATGCACGCCGACTCGCTCGACGAGGCGATTGCCCTCCTGCGCGATCAGCTCGGCGCACGTGACGCCGACCTCGCCGGCCTGACGATCTACCTGCAGTACTCCGCCTACCGCACGCCGGCTGGCATGTACCGTCGTGTCGAGGAGGCGTGGCACCTGCGGCTGAATGGCGCGGGGGGCCTCGCCCCCGTCCGACTGGCGGCTCTCGAGGGTGGCCGCTCGCCGAGCCTGACCGGTGCGCAGCGTGAGCCGGAGCCGCCGCTGCTGGCGGGTGACGGGGGGCGCTCCACCCGCCCGCTCGTCCACGACATCGCGGCGTACGCTGTGCTGGCCGCCAGCCTCGGCCTCGGGGCGGACGCGCTGGAGGCGGAGCTGGCGGCGCGCTCGGAGTACCTGGCGGCGCTCGCGGATCGCGGCGTGTGCGATCCGGCCGCGGTGGCGTCCGCGCTGACGCACTTTCCGTCCGTACCCGAAGGAGCCACCGCATGACCGAGCGGCCGACCATCGGCACCCTGGGCGAGCTGCGCGCCGGTGGCTATCGGCCCCGCAGCGTCAAAGAGGAGATGCGCGCCAACCTCGTTAATCGCTTGCGCCGCGGGGAGTCGCTCCTGCCCGGGATCATCGGCTACGACGAGACCGTCCTGCCGCAGGTCGAGAACGCCATCCTGGCGGGCCAGGACATCATCCTGCTCGGTGAGCGGGGCCAGGCCAAGAGCCGCATCGCGCGCTCACTGGTGGGACTCCTCGACGAGTGGATGCCGGTCGTGGCCGGTGCGGAGCTCCACGACGACCCACTGCGGCCGGTGAGCCCGTTTGCGCGCGCGCTGGTGGCGGAGCTGGGAGATGCGACACCGGTCGGCTGGGTGGCGGCCGCGGATCGCTATGGGGAGAAGCTGGCGACGCCCGACATCACAATCGCCGACCTGGTGGGCGAGGTCGATCCGGTCAAGGTGGCGGAGGGGCGCTACCTCTCCGACGAGCTGACCATCCACTACGGCCTCCTGCCGCGCACGAACCGCGGCATCTTCGCCCTCAACGAGCTGCCCGACCTGGCCGAGCGGATCCAGGTGGGCCTCCTCAACCTGATGGAGGAGCGCGACGTCCAGATCCGGGGTTACAAGGTCCGCCTCAGCCTGGACCTGTTCGTGGTGGCCTCCGCCAACCCGGAGGACTACACCAGCCGGGGACGCATCATCACGCCGCTCAAGGACCGATTCGGCGCCCAGATCCGGACCCACTACCCCGAGGATCCGGAGACCGAGATCGCGATCATGGAGGCCGAGTGGCTCGCCTTCGACGACGAGACGGCGGCGTCGGTCCCGGTCCAGGTGCCGTCCTTCATGAAGGAGATCGTGGCCGAGCTGTCGCAGCTGGCCCGACGCTCGTCGGAGGTGAGCCAGCGCTCCGGGGTGAGCGTGCGCGTCACCATCGCCAACCACGAGACATTGGTGGCGGCGGCCCTCAAGCGCGCCGTTCGCCTGGGCGAGCCGATCGCCGCGCCCCGCGTCAGCGACCTCGGCGCGATCGTGGCCTCGACCGCCGGCAAGATCGAGCTGGAGACGCTCGGCGACGAGACGCGCGAGGAGAAGGTGATCGAGAAGCTGGTCCAGCGCGCCGTCGTCAATGTCTTCAACCGGCACTTCTCACTCTCGGAGCTGGTCGGCCTGGTCGAGCGCTTCGAGGCCGGTGCGGAGGTCGAGGTCGGCGAATCGGTGGCTTCGGACCTCCTGCAGCGAACGGTCGCGGAGCTTCCGGAGCTGAGCCGCGCGGTGGGGCGGCTCGACCTCGGCGAGTCACCGGCCGGCGTTGCCAGCGGGGTCGAGTTCGTGCTGGAGGGGCTCCATCTCAACCGGCGGCTGAACAAGGAGCGCCGGGGCGGCGGCGTGCGGTACGCGCGATAGCCGATGCCCCGACGCGGCGCCACGTCGAAGGGTTGGACCGATGACGCGTTCCCGCGGGGGCGCTTCATCGCCCTCGTGCGCCGCCTCCCCGGCTACGGGCGTCTTGCCTGGCGGCTCGCCCGTGATCCGCGCCTGAGCCGTCCACGCCGCACCGCGGTAGCCGCCGCCGCCGCGTACCTCGTCTCGCCCGTCGACCCGGTGGCGGGGATCATCCCGTTCGCCGGACAGCTCGACGACGCGGCTGTTGCCCTGCTGGGACTGCGCTTCGCGCTCCGCGGCCTCCCGTTTGCCGATCGACAGGCACACCTCGAAGCGTCGGGCCTGACCGCGGAGGACCTCGATTACGACCTCGGGACCGTCCGCATCGGCGCTGCCTGGCTGCTGCGGCGCGGCGGTCGGGTCGGCCTCTGGGCCGGGCGGGGGCTGGTCCGCGCCGCGGCACGTGGTCTGCGTATGGCCGCACGGCGCCTGCGATGATGACGAGACGATGAGCATCTACCGCTACTCGCACTGGGACGGCAGCCAGAGCCTGCCTCCCTTCGACGCGGATGACGTCCTGGAGGCGCTCTCGGACGACATCCTGGCGGAGGGCGACATCCGGCGCGCTCTCCAGCGATTGATGCAGCGCGGCATGCGGGGCACGCGCGGGGGAGACGTGCCGGGGCTGCGGCGCATCGTGGAGCAGCTCCGTGCTCGTCGGGCGGAGGAGCTGTCACGGGCGAACCTTGACGGGATGCTTGACGACCTGGGCGAGCGACTGGACCAGATTGTCGAGCAGGAGCGGGCGGGGATCGCGCGGCGCGTTCATGAGGCCGAGCAGCGAGCCCTCGACGCTGCTCCGGGCCCAGCGCAGGACCAGGCCCGGATGGCGGAGCAGGTGCTGGGTCGCACCGCCCAGCAGCGGCGTGACCGCCTGGATGCCCTTCCGGCCGACCTGGCCGGGCGGCTTGCCGCTCTGCGCGACTACGAGTTCATGGACGTCGATGCGCGCGACGCATTCAACGCGCTCACCGACGAGCTTCGCCAGCAGCTGCTCCAGACCTACTTCCAGGGGCTGAAGGAGGGCGTCGCCGGCATCTCGCCCGAGGATCTCGATGGGGTCCGGGCGATGGTGCGCGACCTCAACAAGCTCCTCGAGAAGCACGCGGCGGGCTCCGACACGCGCGCCGATTTCGCGAGCTTCATGCTCCGCCACGGGCATTACTTCCCACCCGGGATCGAGACCGTCGACCAGCTGATCGACCATCTCCATCGACAGGCCTCGCAGATGGCCTCGCTGATGTCGTCGCTGAGTCCGGAGATGCGGGCCGAGCTCCAGGAGATGATGGATGAGCTGTTGCGCGACGACCGCCTGCGCTGGGACATGGCCCGACTGGCCGGCGCGCTGCAGGCCCTGCGACCCGACTCCCCGTTCGGCGAGCCATATCCGTTCAGTGGCGACGAGCCGCTCGGGCTTCCGGAGGCGCTCGCCGCCATCGACCGGCAGCAGCGCTTCGACGCCATGGAGGAGGAGCTGCTCGGTGCGCGCGACCCCGACTCGCTGGAGCAGATCGACGCCCAGGCGCTCCAGGCGCTCGGTGGCGACGAGGCGACCGGAGACCTCGAGCAGCTCCGCGCGCTGACCCGCGCCCTCGAGGAGGCCGGCTACCTGGAACGCGGCGACGATCGGCTCGAGCTGACGCCACGCGCGGCCCGCAAGCTCGGGATGCGCGCGCTGACGGACATCTTCAGCCGCCTGCGGCGGGAGTCGCTCGGGGGCCACGCGCTGCCAACCTCGGGCAGCGGCGGGGAGCTCACCGACGAGACTAAGCCGTTCGAGCACGGCGACCCGTTCGCAGTCGATCTCAACCGCACCCTCTTCAACGCCATGGCGCGCAATGGCCCGGGCACCCCGGTGCGCATCGCGCCCGGCGACTTCGAGGTGCATCGGTCCGAGGAGACCACCGTCAGCTCGACGGTCCTCCTCCTGGACATGAGCCGATCGATGCTGCTGCGGGGCTGCTCGACCGCCGCCAAGCGGGTGGCGATGGCGCTGCACACCCTCATTCACACCAAGTACCCGCGCGATCGGCTGTACGTCGTCGGCTTCGCGTACTACGCGCGCCAGATCAAGCCCGAGGCGATCGCCACCCTCTCACCGTACGAGTTCGAGTACGGGACCAACCTCCAGCACGCGCTGATCATCGCGCGCCAGCTGCTCGGCCGGCGCAGCGGCGGAAACAAGGAGATCGTGGTGATCACCGACGGCGAGCCGACGGCGCACATCGCCAACGGGCAGGTCGAGTTCGCGTACCCGCCCACCATGCGCACGATGCAGTCGACGCTGCGCGAGGTCGGACGCGCGACGCGGGAGGGGATCGTGATCAACACCTTCATGCTGGAGCGGTCCCGCTACCTCTCCGAGTTCGTCGACCTGATGAGCCGCATCAACCGCGGTCGAGCTTTCTACGTGGAGCCCGAGCACCTTGGCGAGTACGTCCTGGTCGACTACGTCAGCAAGAAGCGCAAGCGCGTCGCCTGATGAAGGTCGGCGTCCAGCTGCCCGAGGTCGAGTGGGTGGCGCGCTGGCCGGACCTGCGCGAGATGGCCCGCACCGCCGAGGCGATCGGGCTCGATTCGATCTGGGTCGGCGACCATCTCCTGTATCGCGGTGATGACCGGCCGCCGCGGGGCCCATGGGAAGCCTGGACGACGCTCGCCGCCATCGCGGCCGTGACCGAACGGGTGCAGATCGGGCCGCTGGTTGCCTCGGCCAGCTTCCACAACCCCGCCATGCTCGCCAAGCAGGCCGCCACCGTGGACGAGGTCAGCGGCGGGCGCCTGATCCTGGGCCTCGGCGCGGGCTGGAACGAGGCGGAATACCTGGCCTACGGCTTCCCGTTCGATCATCGGGTCAGCCGCTTCGAGGAGGCCTTCACCATCATTCGCACCCTCCTCGCCGATGGGCGCTGCGACTTCCAAGGCACGTACTTCGAGCTGCAGGAGTGCGAGCTGCTGCCGCGCGGACCTCGCCACGAGCATGGCGAGGGACCACCGCTCATGGTCGGCTCGATGGGGGAGCGGATGCTGTCGATCACCCTGCCGTGGGTGCAGGCCTGGAACGCCTGGTTCACCTGGTTCGGGAACAGCATCGACGGCTACCGAGGCCTGCGCGACACGATCGATGCGGCATGCCGCACAGCAGGGCGCGACCCGCAGGAGGTGGAGCGCACGATTGCCCTGCTGGTCGCCTTCCCGGGCACCGGCGGCCGCTCGTTGGGCTCCATGAAGGACGCCCGCGTGACGCCGATCCCGAGCGATCCGGACACGCTGGCGGCCACCCTGCGCGGTTTCGAGGCCGAGGGTGTCGCCCACGTCCAGCTCGTGCTGGACCCGATCAACGCCGAGACAATCGAAGGGCTCGCTCCCGCCCTGGGGCTGCTCCGGCCCTAGATCTTGGCGACGGCGGCCTCGCCCAGGGCGATGGTAGGGTCGCGGAACGGCGTGCCATCGGCGATGAACTGAAACTGCAGGAAGAGCATCACGGAGCCTTTAAGGAAGTAGCCGCGGTCGTCGTCCTCGAACCAGAGGCCCGCGTCGCCCACATTGAGTGACTCGGCCGGCCCACTGTAGACGGCGGCGAGCGCGTCCCACGTGTTGACGCCATCGGTGGGCGTCACATGGATGATCAAGGCGCCCCAGCTGTCGTCGCGGTAGCGGCATTCATTCGTCGCCGGATCGAGGACGGTCGGCTGCTCCTCGAGCCTCCCCTCGGAGACGGTGCCGGGATCCAGCGACAGGGCTGCCTCGATGTCGCCAGCGGTGACGAGCTCGCAGGCAGTCAGGTCGGTTCCAGGGGTCGGCTCGCCAGACGCCGGATGCGACTCGGTGGCCTGCGACGGGACCGCTCCCGACGAGGGCTCGGCGTTCGATGCGCCGGGTGACGACGCGCAGGCGGCGAGCAGCACGACCAGGCTCAGGATGGCGGGCGTCGGGCGCACGAGACTCCTCCCCTTCTCGAATGGGCGCTAAGGGTATGCCGTCGCCCCAAGTCCTGCCAAGGGCAGGTATGCTCGGCGCATGGAGGGTAGCCAGGCCCCATTCCCGCTCGGCCCGAATGGCCCGCTCGAGGCTGGGCCGTTGACCAATGCGGTCGGCAACCACGCCGTGCTGGTCCGCGAGGGCGAGCAGCCGAGGGCACTCGTCACCGTGGAAGCGGGGAGTGCCGACCGGCATCGGGTCGTGATCGTCCCGCTCGACAGCGACGTCGAGATGCGGGTCGATGGCGACGCCCTGGCGATCTGGCTGTCGCAGGGCTCGGTCGGGCCGCAGGCCTCGAACGTGCCGGCTTGGGCCAACCTCATCGGCTTCGCGCTCGTGATCATGGCGGTTGGCTTCGTCGTGCTCGGCAGCGTCACCTTCTTCGGCTGGCTGTTCCGGAGCCTCGGATGGGTCTGACGCCACCCACCGCGGGGCTGATCGCGATGCGCATCGGCCAGGAGTTCGGCCCGCCGGAGCAGTTCGCGCATTCCCTGGAGCTGGCCATCGAGCGAGGTGGCGAGCGGGGAGCGACGATCGTTGCGGTCCTGGATCGGGGCGACCTGGCCACCCACATTCCGCAGGTCGACGGTCCATCGTGGAACACGGTCCCACTTGTGCACCTGCACCGCGGCCAGCAGCCGACCGAGGAGGACTGGGCAGTCGCGAACGCCATCGTCGAGCGGCTGGAGCGCTACCGCTGAGCCGATGGACGACGATCGCGGCCTCTGGCTGCGGGCGATGATGGGCCGCTTCGCCACCGGCGTGACGGTGGTCGCCGCGCGGCACGGGCCGTTGCTGGCGGGGATGACCGCCAACGCCGTCGCCTCGATCAGCCTCGACCCGCCGCTGCTGATGGCCAGCATCAACCGCGGCAGCGAGACGCATGTCGCCATCGTCGGCAGCCACTCGTTCGCGGTCAGCGTCCTCGGTGCCGAGCAGCGCGCGATCGCCGACTGCTTTGCCCTGCCGACCACGGCCGCCAAGCTGCAGCGCTTCTGCGACGCGCCGTGGCACGAGGCGGAGACCGGCTCGCCGATCCTGGATGGGGCGATCGCATTCTTCGACTGCCGGCTGCACGAGTCGCACGCGGCCGGCACGCACACGATCTTCATCGGCGAGATCGTGGCCGCCGGCTACGAGGAGAGCGGCGAGCCGCTCCTTTGGTTCGGGTCGCGATACCGACGCCTGGCCGAAGCCGAGGTCGAGGGCTAGGCGCCGACCGCAGCGAGCGCCTCGCGGATCACGCCGATCGCCATATCGACCTCGTCATCGGTCGTCACCAGCGGCGGGATGACCCGCACCACCTGCCCATGGGTGCCACAGCTGAGCAGCAGCAGCTTGCGATCGAGGGCCTCGCGCAGGACCCCCTTGGCGAGGTCCGGGCGCGGCTTCAGCTCCGGTCCCTGTGCGAGCTCGATCCCGATCATCAGGCCCCGCCCGCGCACCTCGGCGACGCAGCTGTGTCCCTCGGCCGCGTCACGGAGACCGGCCAGCAGGCGCTCACCCTGTCGTGCCGCGTTGGCCAGCAGCCCCTCCGACTCGATCACGTCGAGGGTGGCCACGGCCGCCGCGCAGGCGACGGCGTTGCCGCCGTACGTCCCGCCGTGTGAGCCGGGCCCAAACCGATCCAGCAGCTCGCGGCGGGCCATGATGCCGGACAGCGGCATCCCCGAGGCGATTCCCTTGGCCATGACCAGGATGTCCGGGCGCGCGTCGTACCACTCGGTGGCCCACATCCGTCCGGTGCGCCCCATCCCGGACTGCACCTCGTCGGCGATGAGCAGGATGCCGTGGCGGTCGGCCAGCTCACGCAGGGCGGGCAGGAAGCTGTCCGGCGGGACGACGTAGCCGCCCTCGCCCAGGATCGGCTCCACGAGGAAGGCGGCCACGTCGTCGGGGTAGATGACGGTTGCGAAGAGCTCCTCGATCCCCGCCAGGGAGTGCGCCACGGCCGCCTGGGCGTCGCGGCCGGTTGGGTTGCGAAGCACGTACGGATACGGCGCGAAGTGGACCCCGCCAAGGAGCGGCTCGAAGTGGCCGCGGTACTTGACCCCGGAGCTGGTGAGCGCCATCGCCCCGTGCGTGCGACCGTGGAAGCCGCCGCGGAAGGCGATGATCGCCGGCCGGCGGGTGGCGTACTTCGCCAGCTTGACCGACGCCTCGATCGCCTCCGCCCCAGAGTTCGAGAGGAAGAGCCCGGCCGTCTCCCCATCGCCCAGGCCGGGGAAGGTGCGCGGCAGCCGATCGTGCAGCTCGAGGCCCGGCTTGTGGTACAGGATGTTCTGCTGGGCGTGGATGATCCTGGCGGCCTGCTCGGCGATCGCTGCCGCCACCCGAGGATGGGCGTGCCCGGTGTTCGTGACTCCGATCCCGCAGGTGTAGTCGAGGTAGCGCTCGCCGTCGATCGTCTCGATCCAGGAGCCGACGCCACGCTCGACGACGAGGTCTGTGTAGCGGGCCCAGACCGGCGGCACGCCGCTCCGGAGCGACTGCCAGTCGGCGGCCTCTTGGGCTCGACCGGTCATCGGCTCGCCACCGGCGCGATCGGCGCTTCGGCTCCCTGTTGGCCGCGACCAGCCTGGCGCTGGGCCCAGACCTGGACGATGATGAAGACGAAGGCGATCCCGAAGAAGATCGTGCCCAACGCATTGACCTCCGGCGGGATCCCGATCCGGCTGGCCCCGTACACCCAGAGCGGGAACGTCACGGTGTGGCCGGCGCTGAAGAGGGTGATGACGTAATCATCGATCGACAGCGCGAAGGCGAGCAGCCCCGCGGCCAGGATTCCGGGGAAGATGAGCGGGAAGGTAACCTTCCAGAAGGTTGTCGATTCGGTGGCATACAGATCCATGCCGGCCTCCTCGAGCGAGCGGTTGAAGCCGATCAGGCGCGCCCGGACTGTGACGACCACGTAGCTGATGTTGAACATGATGTGTGCCACCAGGATCGTCGGGAGCCCGCGAGCGAAGCCCATCGCCACCCACAGCGTCAGCAGCGACGCGCCGAGAATGATCTCCGGAGCCGTCATCGGGATGAAGATCAGCAAGTTGAGGATGCCCCGCCCGTGGAACTCGTAGCGGGTCAGGGACAGCGCGACCATGGTGCCGAGGGCAGTCGCCACCACGGTCGACAGGACCGCGATGGTCAGGCTCGTCACCATCGGGTCGGTGATGTCGGAGCGATTCCAGATGGTGAGGTAGTTGTCGAGGGTGAAGCCCTGCCAGGTGATGTTCTGGTGCCCGGCCGGGTCGTTGAAGCTGAAGGCGATCATCACCACGATCGGCGCGAAGAGGAAGGCGATGACAAGGCCCGTGAACCCTGGCAGGAGCCAGCGCGTGATGCCGCTCATCAGCTCGTCAGCCGATCTGTTCCGACCAGCCGTGTGTAGACGCCGACCAGGAGCATCGTTGCCGCCACCAGTACGAAGCCAAGCGCGGCTGCGGCTGGGAAGTCGTTCACGCTCAGGAAGAGCCGCTGGATGACGTTGCCGACCATCGCGACCTCCGGGCTGCGGGCGCCGATGATGTCAGCGTTGATGAAGTCGCCGACGGCTGGGATGAAGGTCAGCAGGGAGCCGGCCACCACGCCCGGCAGCGCGAGCGGGAAGGTGATGCGCCAGAAGGCCTGGGCCCGGCTGGCATAGAGGTCGGTGCCGGCCTCGATCAGGCGGCGGTCGATCTTCTCGAGCGCGACGTAGAGCGGCAGCACCATGAAGGGCAGGAAGTTGTAGGTCAGCCCAAAGATCACCGAGGCAGGCGTTGCCAGGAATCGGAACGACTGTTCGAGGATCCCCGCGTCCTTGAGCGTGCCGAAGACGAGCCCGTTGTCGGAGAGGATCATCCGCCAGTTGAGTGTACGGATCACGAAGCTGACGAAGAACGGCATGATCACGACCAGGACCAGCGCGTTCTTCAGCCTCCCGCCGTAGAAGGCGATGGTGTAGGCCATCGGGAAGCCGATCGCGATGGTCAGGAGCGTGGTTGCGAGCGCGTAGCCGACGGAGCGCACGAAGAGGTTCCCGTACTCCTTCGCCACCTCGGGATAGATCCCCCAGTTCCAGGTGAGGTGGTACCCGGCGCTCAGCGACCCTTCCTGCAGCGACATGACCAGCATGAAGGCCATGGGCACGGCGAAGAAGAGCAGGAGCCAGGCCGTACCTGGGAGGAGGAGCAGGTACGGCACCAAGCGGCGCCCGGCGCGGTTCATCCGGATGCGGTCGTGACCTCCAGGAACATGTCGTTCCAGGCCCTCTCGTCGTCGGGGTTCTCGAACTGCGGATAGTCGAACGTCCCGGTCAGCTGGTCCTCGGTCGGGGCAACCGTCGGCGCCACCGCGTCGTAGTAGTCGGCGTCTTCAGTGTCGCCATCGGCCCGGTAGGCATCGGCATCGGCCTGGATCAGGTCGGCGATGCCCTTCACCGGCGTGAAGTACCCGATGTACTCGGAGAGGGTGGTCGCGGCCGTCGGGTCGTACCAGTAATTGATCAGCTTGTGCGCCTGGTCGTTCCACGCGGCCTTCTTGGGGATGACGAGGTTGTCATTCCAGCGTGGCGCCCCATCCGCCGGGACGACGAATTGGACCTTGTCGTTGTCGTTGAGTTGCATCTGGGTGATGTCCCCCGACCAGGCGACCGATGCCCACAGGTCGCCGGCCGCCAGCGCGTCGTAGTACTCGTTGCCGTAGAAGCCACGGAACTGTCCGTCCTGGGACGCGGCGAGCAGCTTATCCCTGGCCTCCTGCGCCTGCGCGACCGTGGCGGTCGTGGGGTCGATGCCCAGCGATGCCAGGCAGAGGGTCATCATGTCGCGCATGTCGCTGAAACCGCCGACATGGCCCTTGAACGCAGGATCGAGCAGGTCGTCGAACTTGGTGATCTCGCGCCCGGTCAGCTCTGGGTCGTAGCCGATGCCGGTGATGCCGCCCTGCCACCAGACGCTGTACTTGTTGTCCGGGTCGAACCAGAGTCCCTTGGCGTAGTCGGCGCAGTTTGCCGTCCAGAGTGGGAGCTTGCTGTGGTCGAGCTCCTCCAGGTAGCCCTCGTCGGCCATGCGCTTCACCATCCAGCTGGTGGGGCTGACGATGTCCCAATCGGTCGCGTTTCCCGCGGCCAGGTCGGGCTGGATGGTGCCGTAGAACTCCTCGTTGTCGTTGATCGCCTCGACGTAGTGGACGTCGATTCCTGTCTCCTTGATGAAGGCATTCAGGCTTGGATACGGAGTCGGGTCCGGAGCGCTCTCCTCGTCGATGTCGATGTAGAGCGGCCAGTTGGCCCACTCCAGCTTGTTCTTGGCAGGCGCGCAGGCGGCGAGGAGCGACGGAAGCGTGAGCATCGCCCCGAGCGCAAGCCCGCCCTTGCCGGTGCGGCGCATGAAGGTGCGCCGGGACATGAGATCCTGCCGCAGGATCCGGTCGATGGCCCGCTGGATCTCATCCCGCTCCTCAAGGTCACTCATCGGTCTCTCCTTCCTCCGACGTATGCGGATCGCCGGCAACATGCTCGGCCGGGCCGCTGATCACGAATGTGTGCTGTGGCTTCCATGTCAGGGTCACGCGCTGGCCATCGGCCAGCAACTCGCTGGCTCCGGCGGTGTCGAGGTTCTGGGCATACACCGTGAGCCGATGCCCCTCGGCTGTCTGCACGAGATACTGGGTGCTGACGCCTATGTAGCTGGCGTCCAGCACGATCCCACTCAACGTGTTCAGGCCGTTGCCGGCGCCGGCCTCGGCTCGGGCATCGACGCGCAGCTTCTCCGGGCGCACGCCGACCCGCACCGGCCCGCTCTGCGCCGCGCCCGCGGTGGGGGCGCGCAGCAGTGTCCCGTCGGCGAGCTTGACGGTGACGAGCGAGCCGTCCGCGCCGGCGACCTCGCCCTCGAGCAGGTTCGAGACGCCCAGGAAGCCGGCCACGAACGCGGTCGTCGGCCGCTCGTAGAGCTGCTCGGGGTTGCCGAGCTGCTCGATCCGCCCGGCGCGCATCACCGCGATGCGGTCGGACATCGTCATCGCCTCTTCCTGGTCGTGGGTGACGTAGATGAAGGTGATGCCGACCTCGGTCTGGATCCGCTTCAGCTCGAGCTGCATCTGCTTGCGCAGCTTCAGGTCGAGCGCGCCGAGCGGCTCGTCGAGGAGAAGGACGCGGGGGTGGTTGATGAGGGCGCGCGCCAGGGCCACGCGCTGCTGCTGGCCGCCGGAGAGCTGGGACGGCTTGCGCGCCTCGTAGCCCGGCAGCTCCACCAGCTCGAGCATGGCGCCGACCTGGTTGGCGATGTCGTCGGCCGCCACCTTGCGCCGGCGAAGGCCGAACGCCACGTTCTCGAAGACGGTGAGGTGCGGGAAGAGAGCGTAGTTCTGGAAGACGGTGTTGACGTCGCGCTTGAAGGGCGGCAGCCCGGTCACATCGGCGTCGCCGAGGTAGATCGTCCCCGAGGTTGCCTCCTCGAAGCCGCCGATCATGCGCAGGGTCGTGGTCTTGCCGCAGCCTGACGGCCCGAGCATCGAGAAGAACTCGCCGCGTTCGACCTCCAGCGAGAGGTCGTCGACCGCGACGACCTCGTGGAAGCGCTTGGTGATGTGGTCGAGCCGAACGTCGACGCTTTGCGGCAACCGGGGTCCCTCGTGCGCTGCGGGAACCTGATCGGGAAGGGCGGCCGTGCGGGCCAGATCGGAGTATAGGACTGCGCCGCACAGCGGTGTCAACGTGCCGGGCTGCTAGACTCGCCCGACCGATGGACTTCGCTCTCTCCGCGCCTCACACCGAGATTCGGCGCACGGTTCGCGACTTCGCCGAGCGTGAAATCCTCCCCGTCGCCGATGAGATGGAGCGTCGCGGCGAGTTCCCCACCGAGATCATCCGCAAGGCGGCCGGACTCGGGCTGCTGGGCGTGCCCTACCCCGAGGAGGTGGGCGGCACCGGGCTGGACACCCTGGCCTATGCGATCACGATCGAGGAGCTGTCACGGGTCTCCGGCAGCGTGGGGATCATCGTCAGCGCCCACACCAGCCTCGGCTGCGCGCCGCTCTTCACCGCCGGCAACCCCGAGCAGCAGGAGCGCTTCCTTCGACCGCTGGCCAGCGGCGCCAAGCTCGGCGCCTATGGCCTCACCGAGGCGGGTGCCGGCTCCGACTCGCGCGGGACGCGGACACGGGCCCATCGGGACGGCGACGAGTGGGTGCTCTCCGGTAGCAAGCGCTTCATCACCAACGCCGGGGTGGCGGAGACGTACATCGTCACCGCGGTCACCGACCGCAACGCCGACTCCGGCAAGATCAGCGCCTTCATCGTCGAGGCGGGGACGCCGGGCTTCTCCATCGGTCGCATGGAGGAGAAGATGGGCCTCCATGCCAGCAACACCGGGGAGCTGCTCTTCGACGAGTGCCGGATTCCGGTGTCCAACCTGCTCGGGGAGGAGGGGGAGGGCGATCGGCTCTTCCTGAAGACGCTCGACGGGGGCCGGATCGGGATCGGCGCCATGGCGCTGGGAATCGCCCAGGCGGCGTACGAGGCGGCCTCCGCGTACGCCAAGGAGCGTCAGCAGTTTGGGCGGCCGATCGCCTCCTTCCAGGGGATCGCCTTCAAGATTGCCGACATGGCCACCCAGATCGAAGCGGCGCGCCTCCTCGTCTACCGCGCCGCGTGGCTGAAGGACCGCGGCGAGCCATACTCGACCGAGGCGGCGATGGCGAAGCTGTTCGCCAGCGAGGTGGCACGCCAGGTCACCAATGATGCGCTCCAGGTGCACGGCGGCTACGGCTACGTGACCGAGTACAAGGTCGAGCGTTACCTGCGCGACGCGAAGCTGACCGAGATCGGCGAGGGGACCAGCGAGATCCAGCGCATGGTCATCGCGCGCAACCTGCTCGGCGTGCGCGCAATGTGAACGGCCCGCTGTTCGGGACCGATACCGACGCCGCCGCCTGGCGGCCCTCGCCGGCCTACCTGGAGCGGAGCCGCCTGGCCCGATTCCTGCGCGCCAGCGGTTGCGACGACCTCGAGGCGCTCCAGGCGCGCGCGGTCGCCGACCCGACCTGGTTCTGGCAATCCGCAGCGGCCGACATCGGCGTCCGCTTCGACCCCGAGCCGGGCACCGTCCTTGACACCACGCGGGGGATCGAATGGGCCCGCTGGTTCGGCGGCGCCGGCTTCAACTACGTGCGCATGGCGCTCGACGAGCCCGCCGCGGCGCGGCCGGACGAGATGGCGCTCGTCTGGGAGGGCGAGGACGGCGAGGTGCGCCGCTTCACCCGGGCGCAGCTGCGCTGGGCGGTCGATCGGGCGGCGCGGGCCATCGCCGCGCTGGGCGTGGGGCGCGGCGATCGCGTTGGCATCTACCTCCCGATGATCCCCGAAGCGGTGATCGCGGTCCTTGCCGTCGGCAAGCTCGGGGCGATCTATTCGCCGATCTTCTCCGGCTACGGGGCCGATGCGGTCGCCAGCCGCCTGGCGGATTGCGAGGCCCGCCTGCTCATCACCGCCGACGGGTTCGCCCGTCGCGGCAAGCCGGTGCCGATGAAGGCGACCGCCGACGAGGCGCTGGGACGGGCTCCGTCGGTCGAGCGCTGCCTGGTCGTACGCCACACCGGGGCCGACGTCGCCTGGAACGAGGATCGCGACGTCTGGTGGGACGCGGCCGTGACATCGGCCTCGGGTGAGCCCCTGGAGACGGAAGCCACCGACGCCAACGACCCGTTCATGATCATCTACACCTCGGGGACCACCGGCCGGCCGAAGGGAGCCTTGCACGTCCACGCCGGATTCCCGATCAAGGCGGCGGTGGACCTGGCCCACGGCTTCGACCTCCAGGCCGGAGACACCCTCTTCTGGTTCACCGACATGGGCTGGATGATGGGTCCGTGGGCAGTCGCCGGGGCGCCGATGCTGGGCGCGACGCTCTTCATCTACGAAGGGACGCCGGATTACCCCGGCCCCGATCGGCTGTGGGCCCTGGTCGAGCGTCACCACATCACGCACCTGGGGATCAGCCCCACCCTGGTGCGCGCCCTGATGACCCACGGCGACGGGCCGGTGCAGGGGCACGACCTATCCTCTCTGCTGGTGCTCGGCTCCACCGGCGAGCCATGGAACCCCGACCCGTGGTGGTGGCTCTTCCGCGAGGTCGGTGGCGAGCGGCTGCCGATCATCAACTACTCCGGCGGGACGGAGATCAGCGGCGGAATCCTGGGCTGCACCACGCTCTCGCCGATCGCCCCCTGCTCCTTCTCCGGGCCGTCTCCCGGCATGGCGGCGGACGTGGTGGACGCGGACGGCCGGCCGCTGCGCGGGGAGGTCGGTGAGCTGGTCATCCGGCAGCCGTGGCCGGGGATGACCCAGGGCTTCTGGCATGACCGGGAGCGATACCTGGAGGCGTACTGGAGCCGCCTGCCGGGGGTCTGGGTGCATGGCGACTGGGCCCGCATCGATGACGCCGGGTTCTGGTACATCACCGGCCGCTCGGACGACACGATCAAGGTGGCGGGAAAGCGGATCGGTCCGGCCGAGGTCGAGTCGGCGGCCGTGGCCCATCCCCTGGTGATCGAGGCGCTGGCGGTCGGCGTGCCCGACGAGATCAAGGGGGAGACGATTGTGGTCTTCGCGGTGGTGCCCCCCGACGCCGATGCGAGGGACCGGCTGGCGGCGGACATCGGCGAGACCGTGGTCGAGCACCTCGGCAAGTCGTTCAGGCCGGGAGCGGTGCACCTCGTCCCGGGCCTGCCAAAGACGCGCAACGGCAAGATCCTGCGGCGCCTGGCCCGCGCCGCCTACCTGGGGCTCGAGCCCGGTGACAGCAGCTCGCTCGATGACGCGTCGACCCTGGAGCCGATCCGGGTCCTGCGCGGGGGCTAGGCGCCCCGCCGCCGGCGCGCGAGCCGTTCGGCGAGCGTCTCGCCGGCGGCGGCTGACTCGGTCGGCGGTTCGGGCTCTGCAACCGGCGCGGATTCCGGCGCTGCGGCTTGGGGAGTCGCCGGCGCGGCCCGCGCCTCGGGCTTGGGTCGGGCCGCGCGGTCGGCGCGACGCTCGCTGCGGCCCTTCGCCGCTCGCAGCTCGGCGAGCCCGGGGACGATCTCTGGCGTCGGCTTGCCCAGGCCCACGCGCCGAGCGACCCAGCCTCGGGCCCGGATGAGGTCGCCGCGGGTCAGCGCGACACGGCGCACCCCGATGTCGATCGGGACCAGGATCATCGCCAGCAGGAGCAGCCAGGGCCAGATCGGAGTGGGGAAGGCGGCGGCCGCGATGTCGTGGCTCCAGACCTGCCTGGCGACGTCTGGATCCGCGGGGTCGAGCTCGATCTGGCGTCCCCGCCCGGCGGCGGCGTAGCCGGCCAGCGCCTCGCTGTCGACCCCCAGCCGGCGGAACTCCTCGGCGGCGGGAGAGACGACCCCCAGCGTGCGATTCGCCGCATCCGCCCCCTCGCGGGTCTGGGCGACGCGGACGAGGTAGGCGCCGGGCTGATCGGCGCGCACCGTGCCCGCATACCGGCCCGGTCCGACCTGGGTCAGCGTTGTCTGGAGGGGTGCCAGGTCCGGCGCCACGAGGCGCAGCACCGTTCGGTAGAAGTTGCGGGGCGCGCCGTCGTCGTCGAGAGAGGTGACCTCGACGTTCAGCTCGCCGTCGCGCCCGGGCGAGAACTGCACGTCGATGCCCTGCTCGTCCTGCGGTGGCAGAGTCCAGGCCACCAGCTGGGCTGCCAGCGTGCCGAAGGCCTCCGTGCCGATCCAGGGCGTGGCCCACTGCTGCCTGGCGTCGCTGGTCCATGCCACCGAGCGCCCCAGCCCGTATTGCCACTGCGCCAGCAGCGGATCGTCACGGCCGGTGAGGAGGGCCACCGTCGCGGTTCCCTTGGCGGTGGTCGCGTTGTAGCCGAGGAGCGCGGGGAGGCGCCCGGGATCGAGGCCGCGCAGGATGTCGGACGGCGCGGACGGGACCGGCTGGAACGGCTCCTCGACGATCTGCTCACCGGCGGTCCGGATCGTCTCCTTCAGGAAGATGTCGGGGATGCGGGTCGCGTCGTCGGCCTCGTAGTAGCGCCCGCCGGACTCCTCCGCCAGGGTGCGGAGGATCTGCGCCGATCCGCCGCCGGTGCCGATGGTGGAGAGGGTGATCCCCGCCGCCTTCATGTCGGCCAGCAGCTGGTCATACGCCCCCGACTGGCTCCAGCCATCGGTGATCAGGATGATGTGCCGCAGCTTGGCGGGGTTGCGGATCAGGTCGTCGTAGGCCGCCTTCAGGCCCGCGAAGATGTTGGTCTGCCCGTCGGCGCGAAAGCCGAGCGAGTTCTGGAGGCTGGCCAGGTCGATCGGGCCGGTGCGCACGGCCCAGTGGGCTCCCTGGTCGAAGGCCACCACGCCGAGCTGGTCGGTGGGCGAGAGCGCATCGGCCGCGCGCAGGATCGCCTCCTTGGCGATGTCCACCTTCTCGAAGCCGCGGGTCCCGCTGGTGGCGGTGCCGCGGTTGTCGCTGGTGCAGTGGCAGTCGGCCATGCTGCCGCTCTTGTCGATCACCGCCACCAGCGCCACGTCCGGCGACCGCTCCCGATCGCGCACCGTCATGTACACCGGCAGCACCTCCTCGAGGACCGAGTTGAGGTAGCCGCCGGCGCCGTAGCTGCTTCGGCCACCGAGCATCACCAGCCCCTTGCCGAGGTCGCGCACGTAGACCTGCAGGCTGGCCATGGCGGCGGCGCCCAGCTCGGCCGCGGAGACGTTGTCGAGCACGACCGCGTCGTAGCCGGCGAGGGTGGCGATCGACGAGGGAACGCCGCCGGCGGGGACGACGGTCACCTGCTGGCGGGCGGTGGTCAGGGCCTCGACCAGGTCGGCGGCGCGAGCCGGGTCGTCGGTGGCGACCAGCACCTGTGGCTCGCCGGTGACCAGCACGTAGGCATCGGCCGCGTTGTTCTCGCTGAAGTGGTCGGAGCGTGGTTCCAGCACCGCGCGAAAGACGTGGAAGCCGGGCTCGTCCGCCCTGATGCTGAACGAGACCGTGGTCGTGCCGGGCTTGAGCGACAGCTGGCGCGTCGCGACCGTGGCGCCATCCGCCAGCAGGCGGAGGGTGGCCGCCGTCTCGATGGTCGAGCGCACACGAACCTGCAGCTCAACCGTCTCGCCGACTCGTGCGCCGGAGGGCGCATCGACCCCATCGACCAGCGCTTCGGGATACGTCTCGCCACCCGGCAGCACCACGTCCAGCCGCACGCCGTGCTGGGCCGCCGACAGGATCGCCTCCTCCGCCTGGCCGCTGGTGTCGTTGCCGTCGGAGAGGAGCACGAGGCGCTGCTGGGTGCCGGCCGGGAAGATGGCCGTCCCGAGCCGCACCGCCGCAGCGATGTCGGTGGCGCTGACGACGGGCACCGAGGCCGGAGCCTGGAGCTCGTCGAGGTCGGACGGCAGCCGATCGACGAGCGCGTTGGCGCCAAAGACGACCACGCCCGCGGTGTCTCCCTCGGGGATCTGGCTGACGGCCTCCCGGGCGAACGCGAGCAGCTCCTCGCGACTTGCGTCCAGCATCGAGGCGGAAGCGTCGACCAGGAAGACGACTGACAGCCGATCGGATCGGAGGGCGAGCCGAGCGCCGGCCAGCGAGAACACGATGCAGGCAACCAACGCGAGGCGGATGACGAGCGAGGCCACCCGGCGGGCGGGCGGCAAGGTACGCGACGCGGCCCACCAGCCGCCGATCACCAGCAGCGTCGCCGGAAGCAGCAGCCACAGCCAGATGGGGTCGGTGAAGGCGACGGGGATCACGGCGAGCCGCTGCCTGCGCGCGAGGCGCTGGGACGGGTCGGGGCCGACGGCCTGCCGCGGCGCAGGAGCCGGGAGACGGTGCGCCGGGTCGGGCGATGGAAGAGGAACCACTCGACCAGCAGCAGGGCAAGCCCCACCAGCGCCAGCGGCCACCACCACTCGGATCGCGCGGTCAGGCCATCGCCGCCCGTGGCCGGATCGACCCGACCCAGGTCGGTGATGCGGGCAGGGTCGCCGGGGGTCACCCGCGACTCACCCGGATCAAAGAGGTTGGCCGCGGTCCGTCCGAGTGAGTCGCCGGCCTGACCCGTTCCGTCGTCGACCACCCGCAGGTCGACCAGGCCGGTGACCCGGGGGCCGGGCACCGTCAGCCGGCCTCCGATCACGTCGAGCTCAACGCGTTCGCCGGTCGCGACCGTGACGGCCGCCACGCGCCTGATTTCAGGGTCGATGCTGACGGCGATCGGCTGGCCAAGCTCGACGGAGGGCGGCAGGATGCCGTCGCTCGACGGCAGCAGGGCGTCGACCAGGTTGCTCATGAGCAACGGAAAGGCCACCTGGAGCGGCAGGTCGCTGTCGCCGAGAGCAAAGGAGAGGAGCCCGATTCCCCGGCCGTTCACCCGTCCCGTCGCCACGAGCGGGTCCCCGCCGACGGTCTCCACGACGGGGCGCATCCCGTCGGCAAGGGTGATGGCGCGCGCGCGGCCGATGTGGAGCGCGGAGAGGTCGACGAAGCGCAGCACCGGATCGGCCGGATCGGTGCGGTCCAGGACCGGCCCGTCCAGCACACCTCCGACCTCGCCGAACGCTCCGTCGCCGCCCGGCCCCACGTACAGCGCCGGCACGGAGGGCGGCTCGGCCGGCACGTTGCGGTCGAAGATGACGATGCCGTACGGCGTGCCCGCCTCGGCGGCGGCATCCACCGCGTCCGCATAGCCGTCGGCCCCCACCGCGTACAGCTCCAGGCGGGGGAGCAGGGCGAGGGCGTTCTCGAGGTAGGTGTTGCCAGGCCCCACCAGGAGCGCACGCACCGCGCCCGCCGCGGGGACGAGGGCGAAGGCCCGATCGTCGACCGCCAGCGCGTCTTCCCCGGCCAGGCGCGCCTCGACCACCCTGGCGGACTGCGGCACGCTGCTGATGAGCGCCTCGGAGCGCTGCTCGGCCGGGATCGCCAGGTCGCGCGCGTCGACGAGGACATCGTCGGCATAGATCTCCAGGCGCCGCGTCACATCCGCGCCCGACGGGTTGCTGACCGCGACGAACAGGTCGAGCTGCGCCCCGCCGGAGCGTCTCAGGAGCGACAGCGCCGCCACGGCCTGGTTGCCGTCGGTCGCGCCGACCCGCTCGACCTGCACGGGTGCGCCGATGCCGACGCCCGGCAGGCGGTCGGCGTTCGCATCGGTCACCACCACCACGGTCGAATCCGAGTCGCGGGCGGCGAGCGCCGAGGCGAGCGCGAAGGCATCTGTCAGGTCGCCCGGCAGCTGGGTCGCGACGATCCGGTCGACCGCCGCCAGGGCGACGGCGCGGTCGTCCGTGTCGCTGACCAGCACATGGGCGGAGTCGTCGGCCGCCACCACCGTCACATGGCCGCCCTCGGGCAGCTCCCCGATCACGCGGCGCGCAGCGGCCTGTGCCTGCGCCATGCGGGTGGACTCGCCCTCGACGGTCCCCATCGAGGCCGACGTGTCGACGATCAGCACTACGTTGGCGGCGAGGTCGGAGCTGACGGTCAGGAACGGGCGCGCCGCCGCGATGACCGCCACCAGCGCAATCAGCAGCTGGAGGAGGAGGAGCCAGCTGAAGCGGAGGCGCTGCCACGGGGCGTTGGCCTCGACGTCGCGCACGAGCTGCTGCCACAGGAAGGTGCTGCCGACCGGCACGTCGCGGCGGCGGAGCCGCAGCATGTAGTACGCGACGATGATCGGGAGGCTGACGAGGCCGATGAGGGCCAGCGGGGCAATCACGGGATGGGCCGCCCGCCCGCCCCCTCACCGGGTAGCTGCGCCGCAGTCACTCGATGACTCTTCTGCGGCGCAGCACGTCGAAGAGCAGGTCCGAGAGGTCGAGATCCGAGGGGACGCTGACGTAGGCGCCTCCTCGCCGTGCGCAGAACGCCGCCAGCTCTTCCTGCCACTCGCGCAGGCGGGTGCGATAGCGATCGACGAGGTCGTCGTCGCCGGTCACCTCGATCCCATGGCCGGTCTCGTTGTCCACCAGGCGCGCGTCAGGGGGGACCTCCGGGTCGAGCTCCTCCGGCGCCAGCACGTGGAGCACCGAGAGCTGGCAGCGCGTCCCGGCCAGGTCGCGCAGCGCCTCGAGGTAACCCGGATCGAGCAGGTCGCTGACCAGGATCAGCGGGCCACGGCCCCGGAGCTTGCCCGCGTAGTCTCGGGCGGCGGCCGCCAGGCCGGTGAGCCGTTCGCGGCGAGGCTCGGCGAGGAAGCGGAAAACCTCGAAGACGCGTGTCTTGCCACGCAGCGGTCGCAGGTTGATGGCACGCCCCTCGCCAAGGAAGGCGACGCTGACCCGGTCGAGGTGGGCCAGCCCCAGGTAGGCGAGCGCGCCGGCGGCGCGGCGGGCGAATGTCAGCTTGTTGGGCTCACCGAAATCCATGCTGCGGCTGCCATCGACCAGGACGTGGACAGTGACGTCCTCTTCCTCGACGAAGAGCTTGATGAAGAGCCGCTCGAGGCGGGCGTAGACGTTCCAGTCGAGCTGCCGCAGGTCGTCGCCGGCGCTGTAGTTGCGATAGTCGGCGAACTCGACGCTCTGGCCGCGACGCACCGAGCGGCGCTCGCCCTTCATGCGGCCGGCCGTCAGGCGCCGCGACGCGAGCTCGAGCTGCTCCAGGCGGCGCAGAAACGCCTCGTCGAAGAGGAGATCGGCGCCTGCACCGGCCTCCGCGGCGTGCGCGACCGGCGCGGTCATCCCCGGCTACTCGACCGATTCGGTGGGCGTCTCGGCGATGATGGCGCGGACCACGCTGTCGCTGTCGATCCCCTCCGCCTCGCCCTCGAAGTTGAGGATGATCCGATGCCGGAGGGCGGGCGGCGCAACTGCCTGCACGTCGCTGAACGCCACGTTGAAGCGACCGTCGAGCAGGGCGTGGATCTTGGCGCCCAACACCATCGCCTGCGCACCGCGCGGCGACCCACCGTAGCGCACGTATTTGCTCACCAGCTCGGGCGGGTTCTCGCTGTCGGGATGGGTGGCGCGCAGGATGCGGACCGCGTACGCCATCACGTGGCTGGCGATCGGCACATCTCGGGCCAGCGCCTGCATCGCGAGGATGTCGGCCCCGGTCGCGGCCTGGTGCACCGTGATCCGCTCCGCGCCGGTGGTGCGGTCCATGATCTCGATCAGCTCCGCCTCGGTCGGGAAGGGGACATCGACCTTGAAGAAGAACCGGTCGAGCTGCGCCTCCGGCAGGGGATAGGTCCCCTCCATCTCCAGCGGGTTCTGGGTGGCCAGCACGAAGAACGGCTCCGACAGCGTGTACTGCTGCTTGGCGACGGTGACCCGATGCTCCTGCATCGCCTCGAGGAGCGCGCTCTGGGTCTTCGGGGTGGCGCGGTTGATCTCGTCGGCCAGCACCAGGTTGCTGAAGATCGGCCCCTGCTGGAAGCGGAAGCGCCGCTCGCCGCCCTCCTCGACGATGATGTTGGTGCCGACGATGTCGGCCGGCATGAGGTCCGGGGTGAACTGGATCCGCGAGAAGCCCAGGTCAAGGGCCTCGGAGATGGTCCGCACCAGCATCGTCTTGCCGAGCCCTGGCACCCCTTCCAGCAGGGCGTGGCTGCCGGCGAGGAGGCTGATCAGCGTCTGCCGCACCAGCTCGTGCTGCCCGACGATGAAGCGGCCAACCTCGGTCTCAATGGCCGTGGCCAGCTCGCTGAAGCGCTCGGGCGCAATCGGTTCGGGGGGCGAGACGGTGGTCTGCTCGGTCATCGGTCCATTCACTCCGTGGGTTCAAGCCTGGAGAAGTAGTCGCGCACCAGGTCCTTCAGGGTGATCGGCACCTGCTGGCGATCGAGCTGGAAGTTGGCGAACTGGCGGAACAGGTCGAGGACCGAGCTGTACGGCACCAGCGCGTCGTTGTCGAAGCCGACCCCGCTGCCGCTCCCGGTCTGATCCTGCCCGCCGTCCCCGCCCTGGCCAGCGATGTAGCTCGGGTCGCCCGGCTGGCCGATGCGGTCGAAGGGCGCGAACACGTCGTCCAGCCCGGAGACCGTGTAGTCCTTGTTGCCCAGGGTGGGGCCGTTGAATGAGCCGATGCGCACACCGCCGCCCGGGATGCGGCGCACGGTCGTGCCGCCGCCTCCGCCGAGCTGCCCGCCGGTTCCCGGCTGGGTCCCGGGCTGCGTCCCGGGCTGGGTCCCCGGCTGCGTCCCGGGCTGACCGCCCGGTTGCCCGCCCGGCTGTCCACCCGGCTGGCCCGATGCACCTGGCTGTCCGCCCGGCTGGCCCGATGCACCTGGCTGCCCGCCAGGCTGTCCGGAGGCGCCCGGCTGCGGCTGCCCGGATGACCCCGGCTGTCCCGACGCACCCGGCTGCGGCTGGCCGGCCCGGGCCACCTGGCGCGCTCCGTCCTGAAGGGCCGACTGCGCGCGAGCGACGGTGCGCTGCAGCTGCCGGTTCTGCTCGGACTGACGGGTCGCATCGGCGGCGCGCTGCAGTGCATCCTTTGCCGCCTGCTGATCCTGGCGATTGCCGGTGCGGGCCGCCTTCTCGAGCGCGTCCGCGGCCTCGGCCAGACGCTCCGCGAGCTCCGGCTGCGTCCCGGCGGCTCCCTGCGCGGCTCGCTGCAGGGCTTCGGCGCGCGCCGCGGCCTGCGCGCCGCTCATCTTGTTGATCTGGTCCTTGAGGGCCTCGAGGTCCTTCGCCGCCTGCTCCGCGTCGCCCTCCGGATTGGCGTCCTCCTTGCCGGTGGCCGCCTTCGAGATCTGCTCGGCAAGCTGGGTCAGGCCGGCGTCCTTCATCGCAGCCTGCGGGTCCGTCAGGCGCGCCAGCCGCTCCTGCACCGCTCCGATCTTGGCCAGCACGTCCTGCCGGTCGTCGCCAGCCTCGCGCAGCTGGCGCGCCAGCCGGCGCAGCTGCTCCAGCAGCGCGTCGCGGCGTGGATCGGGGGCCTCCGCACCCTCCTTCTCGGCCTCTCGCGCCACCTCCTCGATGCGTTCGGCCACCTCGCGGCTCGCGTCGCGGGCAGCCTGGCGATCGCGAAGCACCGCATCCTGCGGGTTGGGCCAGGCGACGAGCACGACCAGCACGGCGAGGAGGATGCCGCCGGCCCCCATCGGGCGTCGTGCGATTCGCGGTCGGAACGCCGAGCGGAGGTCGGCGCTTGCCAGCCGGGCGCGGGCGTCGACCAGTTGAAGGGCCGCGAGCTCGGCGGCGAGGGGGTCCTCTGGATCCGGCTCAACGACCAGCTCAAGGGCGGTTCCGAGGCGCTCGCGAAGGGACAGCTCGGCGTCGGCGCCGCGCGCGGCATCGGTCAGCGACGGCCGCAGTCGCAAGCTCGCGATCGCCCACGCGACGAGAGCCGCGGCAGCGACACCGGCCATCAGCCACGGCGCGATCTCGAGGGCCACGGTCCGAGCGGCCAGCTGGACCAGCGCGATGCCGCCGATCGCCGCGGCCAGCGCGATCGCGGCCACCCGCAGGCTGCGCCGCAGCCAGAGGCGCCGGCGCAGCGAGCGCAGACGGCGCAGCGCATCGGGGCCGAGGCGCTCGGTGATGGCGGCGGCCAGCGCGCGGTCGGCCATCAGTCGGCCTCCGCGGGGGGAATCGCCTCTCGCATCGCTTTCGCAGGGCGACGTCGGCGGAAGACGAAGCGCATCGGCGCCGGGACCACCAGCCGCATCGATGCCAGGGTCAGCAGCAGCGAGATGCCGGCGAAGCTGACCACGAACCGAGTCCAGAAGTGGCCGCTGACGGGCTGGGGCTGGAAGACGGCCAGGTCATCCCCGGCGACGCCACAGCGAGCGTTCGGCGGGCAATCGAGCGGGACGACGACCCCTCCGGCGCCGACGGGACCGCTGACGAAACCACTGCCATCAGCCTGGAAGCACGTGTCGCCATCGCACACGACTCCCGAGCTGCCGCCGCCCTGCAGGGTGGACATCAGCGAGCTGAAGGCGCCGAAGCCGCCGAGCTCGGTGTTGGCGACGACGTCCATCATCGCCACCGCGGGGTTGACCCACAGCAGCTGCTCCGGCGCGAGGCGGGGCGTGCCGAACTGGTTGTCGGCGTCGCGGGTGCTGACGATCGACCAGAAGATGAAGATCATCGCGGTCCCGACTACGAGCCCCAGGACGGTCACGTAGGTGAGCACGGTGGCGGCCTGCGTGCGCTTGATGAGCGCCGACCAGAAGAGGCCGATGGCTCCGAGGCCAAGGGCCGTGACCAGCAGGACCACCTGTTGGCGGACGATGTCGTCGATCGCAGCCCCGCCGTACATCAGCACCAGCCCCGAGATGGGGATGGCGGCCACGATCATGAGCCCCACGAACGCCAGCGCGGCCAGGAGCTTGCCGACGATGATGCCGCCGGGCCGCATCGGCGTGGTCACCAGCAGGTCGAGGGTCTGCTTCTCTCGCTCCAGGCTGATGGCTCCGGAGGTGAAGGCCGGCGCGATGAAGCCCACCAGCAGCATCTGGAAGATCGAGAGGAGCAGGAAGATCGCCTGGCCGATGGTGGCCGACGCGTTGGCAAAGCCGCCGCCGCCGAACTGGGCCTGCATCTGCGCCTGTGGCGCGACCACCGCGTAGACGCCGTACGCGATCAGGGCGAGGACACCCAGGTACACGGTGATGATGACGAATGCCCGCCGGCCGCGGAATCGGGAGCGCAGCTCCTTGACCATGATGGTCGTCACCGACCAGCCGAACTCGCGCAGGCGGGGGAGCCGAGGCTCGCGAGACAGGGTTGCCGTCGTCATGCCGCCGTCTCCTCGTTGCCGTCCTGGCCGGTCACCTTGAGGAAGATCTCCTCGAGGTCGCTGGTCGTCTGACTGAAGCTGCTCACCAAGTGGCCGGCCTGGATCATGCTCCGCAGGAGGGCTGCCTGCTCGTCGGCGGATCCATCAAACGGCACATCGAGGCGCGTCAGACCGGCTCCGCTTACGTCAAGGACGTCGCCGACCCGCTCATCGGTTCCCAGCCATTCGATGGCGGCCGCCGGATCGGAGAGCACCTCGATGCGGAGGAGTGCCGTCGCGCGCAGGGAGCGCTCGATGTCCTCGATGCGACCCGAGCGCAGCAGGCGGCCGTGATCCATGATGCCGACCGAGGTGCAGAGCTCCGCCAGCTCCGGGAGGATGTGGCTGCTGACCAGGATCGTCTTGCCCATCCCGCTCAGCTCGCGCAGGATCTCGCGCATCTCCACCCGGGCTCGGGGGTCGAGTCCGGAGGCCGGCTCGTCGAGGATGAGCAGCTGGGGGTCGTGGACGAGCGTGTGCGCGAGGCACAGCCGCTGTCGCATTCCGCGTGAGAGCGCCTCGACGTACGAATCCCGCCGGTCGCCCAGGCCGACGATCTCGAGGAGCTCCCCGATCATCCCGACCCGTCGTGCCGCCGGCACGGAGTAGCAGCGCGCGAAGAAGTCCAGGTACTCCCAGACCCGCATGTCGTCATAGACGCCGTAGAAGTCCGGCATGTAGCCGATCCGCCGGCGCACCTCGATCGGGTCGGAGGTGACCCCCACCCCGCACACCATCGCCTCTCCGGCGGTGGGCGCCAGCAGGGTGGCCAGGATGCGCATCGTGGTCGTCTTGCCCGCACCGTTTGGCCCCACCAGGCCGTAGATCTCGCCCGCCGCGACCACGAGGTCGATCCCAGCCACGGCGAGCTCGCCGTCATAGCGCTTGACCAGCCCGCGCGTCTCGATGATGCCGGTCATTGGGCGATCACCCCCGTCACCCGCGCGCCCGCAAAGACCGGGATCTGGCCGATGTTGGCGGGCAGGCCCGATCCGCTGATCCGCACCAGGATGCGACCGGCCGCATCGAAGACGTGGGCCGGATCGTCGACGTCGAAGCGGCCGCGCTGCCCGAGGTCGCCCAGGTCGATCCAGTCGGCCGCGGCGGTGTCGTACACGGCGAGGCGATACCCACCCGGCAGGAAGGAGCCCACGTTCTCCTGGTCGAAGAAGATCATGCCGGGGTCGCTGCCGACGAGGATCGTCACGTTGCTCGGCACCAGGCCGGTCGCTTCGAGTGGCAGCCCGAGCCGGAAGGTGACCTCACCGTTCGCCAGGTTCACGAAGCCCGGCTGCGGCTGCGACGCCTCTCCCTCGGTGCCCAGGATCTCATTGCTCAGCTCGCCTGGGCTGATGGTCACCGCGCCGGGTCCCAGCGCCGCACGGCCGGAGACCACCTCCACGGCCTGGGCGTAGCGCTGGACGCGCTGCCCGTCGAGCTCCACCTCGAGTGGCGACGCGTCAGCCTCCCAGCCGATGAGGTACGGCCCGCGGTCGATGCCACCCGAGGCACCCCCCATCTTGCCCGGGAAGCCGCCACCGTAGCCGACGAGCGAGTCGATCACCTGGCTGCGGACGAACACCTGGCGCTGCGCGACGCTGCTGACGTCGAAATTCATGTCGCCATACACCTGCTGCGACGCCGGCGCGCCGCTCAGGTTGCGCAGCGGCATGCGGAAGGTCTTCGATTCGCCGGGCGCCAGGTCGCCGACCATCACCCCGCCGCTCTGGCTGATGACGGCCACGTCCTCCATCGGCTTCGTGCCTTCATTGGTCGCCCGACCCTCGAGGTTTGCCTCGAGCACCGCCCACGTGACCCGCAGCGACGGCGTGTAGGCGATGACGGCCTCGGCGCGGATGGCCTGGAGCCCGAAGACATTGACCGCCAGCCCGCGCAGGTGCGCCGGATCGCCCTGCTCGGTGGCGTAGTTGACGCCCTGCACGCCGAGCGACGGGTCACCGTTGTTCACAACCAGCGCGGAGAGGAGGGCGTCCCCGCGCACGGTCAGGTCGTAGGTCGCCCGGTTGGGGCTGAAGATCCCCGCGTATGTCGACACCGATGCGGCGGTGCCGTCGGTCGAGCTGCGAACGACGGCGATCTGGTTGAGGATGATCTGGTTGCCCTTCATCGCGGAGCCGATGCCGTACGACACCCCGGAGAAGACGATCACCAAGATCGGCGCCACAACCCAGGCGAGCTCGCGACGGTCGAGGCGGCGGAGGACGACGTAGCTCAACGGGCCGATGAGGAGGATGTAGCCCACGATCACGACCAGCAGCAGCTCGGCGGGCGGCACCGCCAGCGACGGCAGGTTGCCGAGCGCCTGGCTCATCACGTTGGCGACGTCCTCGTCGACGGGCGCCATGCCGCCCCACTGCTCGATGACCCGATCGTCGGGGATCAGCCGTGTCCAGAGCGACGGCGCCGCGGCCCACGAGCGGAACGGTTCGGTGGCGAGGTCGATCCCCAGGAAGCCGACCCGCCCGGCCCCGCGGGTGACGGCCGCGAACAGCGTTCCACCGGACGCATCGCGTACTAGCGACACCGCACCCGCTCGCAGGTCACCGACCGCGGTGGTGAGCGGATCGGTGCCTTCCGGGGCGTCGACGCCGGCCCAGGCAGCCAGGGCGGCGGCGCTGCTGCCGTCATGCGACACGAGATGGTCGACCGGGAGCAATGCATCGAAGGCGGCCGAGCGCGCCTGCCAGTCCGGCCCACCCAGCACGACGAGCTGCCCGCCCGCCGCGACCCATCGCTCGAGCGCGCGCTGCTGCGCCTCGGTCAGGCCGCTGGAATCCGCTGCCCACAGGATCGTCTCGATGCCGCGCAACGGCTCGGGTCGCTCCGGCAGGTCAGCCGGGGCGAGCGGGATGGGCTCGGGGAAGCCGCCGCCGCGCGCGATCAGCTGTGGCCGGAGGTTGCCGGCCCCGTCGCCCACGATTGCCACGTGGCCGCTGGTGCGCTCGAGGACCTTCGCGTCCGTACTGGCATTCGCCAGCGAGGCGCCGGCGACTGATTCAAAGCGCAGCGCAATCGTGCGGACGAAGGATGCGGGCCGCAGGTAGAGGGTGACGAGCTTGTGAGCCCCGGCCGGGAGCTCGACGAAGCGCCGCACGGTGCCGTCCTCGCCGTCGGCGGCGAGGTAGCCGGTGACGGGAGCGCCCCCGTTGGTCAGGGTGGCGGCGACGGCGATCCAGCCGTTGGACTCGAAACGGCCGCCGACCAGGGCGCGAGCCTCCATGGTGATCGCGTCGGCAGCACCGGCAGGGGCCGATACGGCCGGCAGCATCAGCCCGGCCAGAAACGCGGCGGTGGCGAGACGAGCCAGGCGGCCGGGACGGTGCGTCATCGGACCTCGCGAACGGTGCGACTCAAGTGGTCAGGAGTGTAGACGCCGCGCGGGGCGCCGCAGTTTCAGGCCGGCCTGACGAGCACCTGGCGGCGGCACCGGTACACTCCGCGGATGCCCACCCTCCGCCCGTTCCGCGGGCTCGGCTACGCGCTGGACCGCTACGCCAGCCCCGCTCCGGCGGGGATGCGCATCGCCGACCTGACGGAGGTCGTCTGCCCGCCGTACGACGTGATCACACCGGCCCAGCAGGTCGAGCTGCTGGAGCGCAGCCAGCGCAACGCGGTGCGGCTGGAGCTCTCCGCCCAGCCGGATCCGCATGCCGCCGCGGCAGCCACGCTCCGGGCGTGGCAGGGTGATGGCACCCTCGAGGGACGGGCGGAGCCATCGGTGTACTACTACCGTCACGCGCGCCCGGCGGCACCGGATCAGCCTTCGGTCAGCGGCGTGGTGGCCAGGCTCCTGCTCGAGCCCCTCGGGACGGGCGTCCGGGCCCACGAGCACACCCTGGCCGGGCCGAAGGCCGATCGGCTGGCGCTGCTGGAAGCCACGCGCACCCAGCTCTCGCCCATCCTGGCGATCTATTTCGACCGTTCCGCCCACCACGACCACCTGCTGGGCCTCCCGTGGAGCGATGAATGGCGCGCCCGGGACGGCGACGGCCTCCTTCACTCGCTGGCTGCGATCGAGCCGGACGCACGGCTGGTCGATCACCTGTCGCGCCAACAGCTCTACATCGCCGACGGCCATCATCGGTATGAGACCGCCCTGGCCTACCAGGCGGCGATCCGATCCCTCCCGGCGATGGCCGATGCCGAGCCGGGCTCCCTGGCCGCGGACTGGATCATGGTGGTGCTCGTCAACGCGGAGCGCGAGGAGCTCGAGATCCAGGCCACGCATCGGCTCATCCGCAATGCGGACGACGATGCCCTGCGTTCGCTGATACGCGATCCAGACCCGATCTGGCAGGCGATCCCGGTGGCGCCGGGGGAGCTGGCCGCGCGGCTCGCCCAGCTGCAGGCGGCCGAGCAGCCCGTCTTTGGGCTGGTGCTGCCTGGCGATGAGGGCTTCCTCCTGGTTGGCGACACCGACGCCGCGGACGACCGGATGCGTCGCGAGCCGATGAGTGCGGCTGTCCGTGGGCTGGACCTCGCCATCCTGCACGTCTCGATCCTCGATGATCGGCTCGGGATCGAGCCTGGCACCATCGCCACCGGCGACGCGCTGGCCTACACTAGGAGCGCGGCCGACGCGATCCGCGCCGTGGCGAGCGGCGAGGCGAAGGCCGCGATCCTGGTGCGTCCCACCCGACTCGAGCAGCTGGCCGCCGTGGCCAGCGCCGGCGACGTGATGCCCCAGAAGTCGACCTACTTCTATCCCAAGCTGCTGACCGGCTTGGTCTTCTACCCACTGGAGGGCGAGTAGCAGCGTGGTCCAGGCCATTAAACGCGACGAGGTCTACATCGATCCGGAGGGGATCTACGTCGAGACCCAGCAGCCGGAGCGGCGCAGCCGCAAGCCACCGCTGCTGCTGGTGCATGGCGCCCTCACCGGCTCGTGGCTGTGGTCGAGCTTTGGAGCCTACTTCGCGGAGCGCGGGTGGGAAGCGCACGCTATGAACCTGCGCGGGCACTACACCTCGGACGTGGCGGACCTGAGCGAGACGCGGATGCGGGACTACGCGACCGACATCGGCGTGGCCATCCGCCAGCTTGGCCGTCCGCCGATTGTGATCGGCTGGGGCATCGGCGCCCTGGCGGCGATGCTGTACGCGGAGCACAACCGCGTCCTGGGCCTCGTCCTGCTCGCACCGTCGCCCCCCGCCGCGGCCCTGCCACGGCGCCCCATCGAGCACGAGCTGAAGCTGGTTCCCGACGTCTATGACGCGACCTGGTGGGGCTGGATCCAGCCCTGGGAGAAGCTCCACGAGGCGATGCCGGACATGAACGACGACGAGCTGGAGAAGATGCAGGAGATGCTGGCGGGCGCGCGCGAGTCCGGCAGCGCACGGCGTGAGCGGATGCTCGGCGTCCCGGTCGAGACGGAGCGCATCACCGTGCCGGCCCTGGTCATCGGGGCCGGGCGGGACGACGTCGTCCATCCCTCGGAGGCGCGGCGCACCGCCGACCTGCTGGGGGCCACCTACGAGTACTTCCCCGGCGCATCGCATTTCGGGCTGGTGATGGGTTCGGAGAGCTGGCCGCAGGTTGCCGGCTCGGTCCTCGGCTGGCTCGAGGAGCGGCGGCACGTGATGATCGCCTCGCTGGCCGGAGCCGCAGCCCGCTAGGTCCTCGTTTGGGCCCGATCAGGGTCGCTTGCTATACTCCGGCCCGTCCCGCGGCCCAGTGCCGTGACCCGTGCCGCATTCGTCTAGAGGCCTAGGACACCGCCCTCTCAAGGCGGAGATCACCGGTTCGAATCCGGTATGCGGTACCAAATTTCGTCTAAAGCGAGGCCGCCAGTTCCTCGCCTGTGGGGTAGCCGACCAGCCTCCCGACGCCTGCCATGATCTTGCCCACCGTTCGAGCCATTCCGGGCGGAGCCACGATGGTGTCTCCGTAGGAACTTTCGATGCAAACGACGCGCAGGATCACTGGCAGGGTGAGTTTCTTACCTTCGACAGTCCGGTGGACGAGTCGCATGTACTCCTCGATCTGCAGGGCCGGCAGGTGCTCCGCGGAGAACCGCACCAGCTTGTCGGATTGATTGGCGAACGTGTGCGCGGAACCGGTTGCGACCTCGATGGACTCCCCGCCACTGATCACATGACTCTCGCCATCGATGGTTACGACCAGCTCTCCGGCGTCGACGGTGTAGATCTCTCGTTGCCCGGGATGAATGTGGGCGGGAGGGCCGCCTTGACCCCCTTCTAGGTCGATCTCGACCCGGGAGATCTGCCCGTCGGTCTCCAGCGACTTCCTGGTAATCACCATGGTCTGTCTTATCGACGGTCTGAAGTCGAGTGTCTCTGGCAGGCTCGTGCTCCGCATGGCGACCTCCGGAATGGGTTGGTTATTCGTTGCCGCCCAGCCTAGCATATTGGTGCTAATGTTACTAACGTGAAATTAGCTATGCGCCGACCCTATCGGATGGCGGCTCGCGCCACGAATGCCGCGGCAACGGCCGAACGCATCCTGGACGCCGCGGTCGCAGCGTTCTGGGACCAGCCCAGCGATCAGCTCAGGCTCGATGACGTGGCTCGGCGCGCCGGCGTCTCGGTTCAGACCGTCATCCGGCACTTCGGCGGCAAGGAGGGGCTGCTCGCAGCGGCCGTCGAGCGAGAGTCGGCCAAGATCGGCAGGGAACGGGACCCATCCGTCGTGACGGATTCGACGGCCGCGATCGCCCAACTGACAAAGCACTACGAGGCGATGGGCGACCGCGTGCTCCGAATGCTCGCCGAGGAGGTCCGCTTCCCGTCTCTCCGGACGATCGCCGATCGCGGACGGCGCATGCATCGCTACTGGTGCGCACAAGCCTTTGCATCGACACTCGTGCGCCTGACCGGCGTGGAGCATGAGCGGCGCCTTGCTCAAATCGTCACGGTCTGCGACGTCTACACCTGGAAGCTGCTCCGTCGCGACGCCGGGCTCAGCCGGCGGCAGACGGAACTGGCCTTGCTCGAGCTGCTGGACCCCCTACTGGAGGCACCGTGATGGCGCAAATCCTGGCCTACACCTCGCCAGCCCGAGGGCATCTTTATCCGCTCACGCCGATCCTCAGTGAGCTGCGCCAGCGCGGTCACCTCGTGGCCGTACGGACCCTCGCGTCGGAGGTGCCGCTCATGCGCAGCCTGGGCCTCGACGCGATGCCGATCTCCGAGCGCATCGAAGGCATCCAGCACGACGACTGGCGGGCGTCGAACGTCAGAGCCGCGCTAGCGCACGCGGTCGCGATCTTCGTCGCCCGCGCTCAACACGACGCGCCTGACATTCGCGGCGCGATCGATGAGGTGCGACCCGACGTGGTGATCGTCGACATCAACTGCTGGGGGGCCCTGGCGGCAGCGGAGGCGTGGGGTGGCCCGTGGGCGACCTTCTGCCCCTACCCGCTGGCGCTCAGCTCGCGCGACGCCCCGCCGTTCGGCCCGGGCTTTGCGCCAGCTCGCGGGCCGCTGGGGCGTCTCCGCGATTGGGTCGCCCGACCACTCGTCATGGGCATGCTTGAGCGAATGCTGGTGCCGAAGGTCAATACCGTCCGGGCGCACCTGGACCTCG
>DASYRA010000002.1:0-12501 GCA_036004845.1 Candidatus Limnocylindria bacterium | reverse complement strand
GCGCGTCCTCCCGGTTCCGCGGCCGCGCCGACCGCCGGGCTGCATTTCACGAAGGCCCTGCTCCGCTCTCTGACCGAGGACGGGATCCGTGTGGCGAGCGTGACGCTGCACGTCGGGCTGGATACGTTCCGTCCGCTGGAGAGTGAGTTCGTGGACCAGCACCGCATCCATCGCGAGTGGTACGAGATCTCGAGCCGGTCGAGTGCCGTCCTGCGCGAGACCCGGCGCAGCGGCGGGCGGGTGATCGCCGTCGGCACGACCAGCGTCCGGGTTCTGGAGACTGCGGCCCGCGACGCCGCGAGGGGCGGCTGGACGGACCTGTACATCACCCCGCCGCATCGGTTCAGCGCGGTCGACGCGATGATCACGAACTTCCACCTGCCGCGCAGCTCGCTGCTGCTGCTCGTCACCGCCTTCGTCCAGGCCGGGATGCCTGGGGCGAGCGCCTTCGAGGCACGCGACACCCTGCTGGCCGCCTATCGTGCCGCCCTGGCTGAGGGGTATCGGTTCTTCAGCTTCGGCGACGCGATGTTCATCGCGTAGGCTGCCGCCATGGCCTCGGCGGTTGCCTTCACCTCTCGTCCAGCCGGGATCGGGCTGGCGCGCCTCGGCACGCTGACCACGCCACATGGCGCGATCGACACCCCACAGTTCATGCCGGTCGGCACCCAGGCCACGGTCAAGGCGCTGACGCCTGGCGACCTGCGGACGGCCGGCGTCCAGGTCATCCTGGCCAACACCTACCATCTCTCGCTGCGGCCGGGGCACGAGCGCATCGCACGCCTGGGCGGCCTGCACCGCTTCATGGGCTGGGATGGGCCGATCCTCACCGATTCCGGCGGCTTCCAGGTGTTCAGCCTCGCCCACCTCGGCCGGGTGGACGAAGACGGGGTGACCTTCGCAAGCCACCTCGACGGATCTTCGCAGCGCCTGACCCCGGAGCGGGCAGTGGAGATCCAGGAAGCCCTCGGAAGCGACATCGCCATGGCATTCGACCAACTTGTCGATGCCACGCTGCCTGCCGCCGAGGTGGCCGTCGCGATGAGGCGAACGCACCGCTGGGCGGAGCGCTGCATCGCGGCCCACAGCCGGCCAGACCAGGCGCTGTTCGGGATCGTGCAGGGAGGCGTGGATGCCGGCCTCCGGCGAGAGAGCGTCGCATCCGTCGCCGCGCTCCCGTTCGATGGCGTCGCCATCGGCGGACTGTCGGTGGGGGAGACGAAGCACGAGATGGCGACGACGCTGGACGTGGTGGCCGAAGCGCTTGGGGATGACCCCCGCGTGCGATACCTGATGGGAGTCGGCTCACCGCCCGACTTCTTCGCGGCGATCGACCGCGGCATCGACCTGTTCGACTGCGTCCTGCCGACGCGCGTAGCACGCAACGGGCAACTGTGGACGAGCCAGGGGAGGCTGAACCTGCGTAACGCCCGTTTCCTGGACGATCCCGATCCGCCGGACAGCGACTGCGGCTGCGAGACGTGTCGGAACCACTCGCGGGCCTACCTCGCCCACCTCTTCCGCGCCGAGGAGCTGCTCGCCTATCGCCTCTCCTCGCTCCACAACGTCACCTATACTCAGGACCTCATGCGGCGCATCCGTTCGGCCCTCGACGACGGGTCGTACGGAACGCTGAGAGAAGCTGTCATGGCCCAGTACGGGGGCTCCGGGAAGGTCGGATAACCCGCCGGTAACCGGCCGATAAGGCCCCGACCGCCAGGCTCTGAGCACCTCGACCGGCCCATATCGGGAGGTCCAGCGAGATGGCCAAAGGCCGCGATCGACCGCGCCACCAGGAGAAGCGCAAGCCGAAGGACAAGGCGCCGAAGATTCAGCCGGCATCGGCCTACGAGCAGCCGATGACGGTCGAGGTGATCAAGAAGAAGCGCAAGCCGCGCAACGAACCCGGCCCGGAGGTTTGACCTGATTCGCCACCGGGAGTGAAGAGAGAAGGAGCCCACGCGATCATGGACGCCCCGGTGGCATCAGCCGAGACCCAGACCCCGACCCAGCGCAACGGCGAGCGCGGTCGCGCCGTCGATGCAGCCATCACCCAGATCGAGAAGCAGTTCGGCCGGGGCGCGATCATGCGCCTGGGCGACAAGGGCGCCAAGATGGCGGTCGAGGTCGTGCCGACCGGCTCGATCGCGCTGGACCTGGCCCTCGGGGTGGGCGGTGTCCCGCGGGGCCGGATCACCGAGATCTTCGGGCCCGAGTCGAGCGGCAAGACCACCCTCTGCTACCACATCGCGGCCAACGCGCAGCGTGCCGGCGGAATCGTGGCCTTCATCGATGCCGAGCACGCCCTCGATCCGAGCTACGCCAAGAACGTGGGGCTGAACGTCGATGAGCTGCTCGTCTCGCAACCCGACACCGGCGAGCAGGCGCTCGAGATCGCCGAGACCCTGATTCGCAGCAATGGGGTCGACGTCGTCATCATCGACTCCGTGGCGGCCCTCGTGCCGCGTGCCGAGATCGAGGGTGAGATGGGCGACAGCTTCGTCGGGCTCCAGGCGCGGCTGATGAGCCAGGCGCTCCGCAAGCTGACCGGCGCCATCAATCGCAGCAACACGGCCCTGATCTTCACCAACCAGCTGCGCGAGAAGATCGGCGTCATGTTCGGCAATCCGGAGACAACGCCGGGAGGCCGGGCCCTCAAGTTCTACTGCTCGGTTCGCCTCGACATCCGCCGCATCGAGACCCTCAAGAGCGGAACCGATGCAATCGGCTCCCGGACCCGCGTCAAGGTGGTCAAGAACAAGGTGGCGAGCCCCTTCCGGCTGGCCGAGTTCGACATCATGTACAACGAGGGGATCAGCCGCGAGGGAGGTCTGCTCGACGTCGGGATCGCCGCGGGCATCCTCTCGAAGACGGGGGCGTGGTTCAACTACGGCGAGACGCGCCTCGGCCAGGGCCGCGAGAATTCGCGCGACTTCCTGAAGGCGCATCCGGAGCTCGCTGATCGCGTGGAGTCGGAGATCCGCGGCAAGGTCGCCTCGATCGAGGTCGGCGTCGAGGGTATCCCCGAGGCCGAGTAGCAGCGCCGGGCCGCAACATGGCCGGACGTCGGCGTCGCCACATTCCGGAAGACGAGCGGCCCGCGCCAGACCCCGAGGCGGCGATGGAGATCGCCGTGCGCTTCCTCGGCACGCGTCCCCGCACCCGCTGGGAGCTCGAGCGACGGCTTCGCCGCGCGGCTGCCAGCGAAGCCGTGATCTCGGCCACCCTCGAGCGCCTGGCTGGGCTCGGGTACGTGGACGACGTCGCCTTTGCACGCTGGTGGGCCGAGCAGCGCGATCGTCACGCGCCACGCGGCCGGCGCATGGTGGAGGCCGAGCTGCGCCAGCATGGCGTGCCTCGCGAGGTGCTTGACGAGCTCCGCGGTGGCGAGCTGGCCGAGCTCGCCCTCGACGCCGAGTCGCTCCCGGCCACCGAGGCGGAACGCGCGCGCGATGCCCTCGATCGGCACCTCAGAGGTCGAGACCTCCCGTCCGAATACAAGGCGCGTCAGCGTCTGGGCGCCTTCCTGGTCCGTCGCGGATTCGACCCGGACACCGTCCGTGCGACCCTTCGTCAGGCCGCGGCCGAAAGTACCCCGGGGGGGAGTACTGCTGGGCCAGATGGCTTCCGGGACGAAGCTACGTAAGGTCGCCGCAGGCAACGAGACGCGTTGCCACAGGCGACGGCCTGAAAAAGGCAAACCCGCCGCGAGGTGGGGACGCAAAGCCAGGGGTCTCGGCCCACCAGCCGAGATGGCCCAGCCGCCAGTAGCCGCGCATCACCCCGACGAAAGGGGAATTGATGCAGGCACTCAGCGACGTTGGCGTGGGCTCGCACGGTCGATCTGACCGAGCTGAAGACCGCGCCCTTGCCATGCCCCAGGCGGCCGATCGTGGCCTGCTGCGGCGCATGACGATCCTGCTGGGAGTGTCGTGGGGCTACCAGAAGTCGCCGCCGCCCCCGCGCCCTGGCAGCTCCTCCCTCATGCCACGCCGATTCGCGGTGGTGCTTGGCAGCTTCGCCATGCTCGCCTCGGCCATGGCCCCGGCGACCAGCCTGGCCTCCACCTACGACCCGGTGAGCGACATGAACTCCATGTACAACACCACCCAGTACACCGGCGCCCAGGCTTTCTGGGGTGCCGGGTTCACCGGCGCCGGCGTCGACGTGGCGATCATCGATACGGGTGTCAGCCCGGTCGACGGCCTGGCCGTAGCCGGCAAGCTCGTCTACGGTCCCGACCTCTCCTTCGAGTCCCAGAACGAGTCGTTCCGGAATCTCGACACGAATGGTCATGGCACCTTCATGGCAGGCATCATCGCGGGCCGGGGCAGCGCCGCGGTCGCGGGCAGCTATCCCGGCGATTCGACCAACTTCCTCGGCGTCGCGCCCGACGCGCGGGTTCTCTCGGTCAAGGTCGGCGTCGCCGATGGCGGGGTCGACGTTTCCCAGGTCATTGCGGCCATCGACTGGGTCGTCCAGCACCGCACGGACAACGGGATGAACATCCGGGTGCTGAACCTCTCCTACGGCACCGACAGCCTGCAGTCCTACCAGGTCGACCCGCTTGCGTTCGCCGTCGAGCAGGCCTGGAAGGCCGGCATCTTCGTCGTCACTGCGACCGGGAATGCCGGATATGCGTTCAAGACGGGGACGCTCACCAATCCGGCCTACGACCCCAAGATCTTTGCGGTCGGCGCCTCGGATTCGATGGGCACCGCAACCCAGGGTGACGACCTGGTGGCCTCCTTCTCGTCGACCGGCAGCAATGCGCGGACGCCGGATATCGTGGCCCCAGGCGCACACCTCGTCAGCCTGCGCGTCACGGGCTCGTACATCGACCAGGCCTACGGCTCGACCGGCGTCGTCTCGAGCACCCTGTTCCGTGGCAGCGGCACCAGCGAGGCCGCGGCATTCGTCTCGGGTGCGGCGGCACTGGTGATCCAGCAGCATCCGACGATCACGCCGGACATGCTCAAGCGGCTCTTCCTCTTCAATACGAGGGGCCTCGCCGGATTCTCAACCCTCAAGCAGGGCTCGGGCGAGGTCGACCTCTTCAAGATGCTCGGTGCGACCGCCTACGGCGCGCCGACCCAATGGAAGACCATCGACTGGTCGACTGGGATCGGCTCGCTCGAGCTCTCGCGCGGTACCGATCACCTCACCCGCGACGGCGTCGTCCTGAGCGGATCGATCGACATCTTCGGCCACCCGTTCGACTCGGCCGCGATGGCCGCGCTCGAGGCGGCTGGCAACAGCTGGAGCGGTGGCGTCTGGAACGGCAACAGCTGGAGCGGCAACTCCTGGTCCGGCAATTCCTGGTCCGGCAACAGCTGGAGCGGTAACTCCTGGTCCGGAAATTCGTGGTCCGGCAACAGCTGGAGCGGTAACTCCTGGTCCGGCAACAGCTGGAGCGGCAACTCCTGGTCCGGAAATTCGTGGTCCAGCAACAGCTGGATGGGCGTCTCATGGTCGTGAGCCTGCTCGCCCAGGCAGGCTGAGCGTGCGGTCGGGGATCCGCCTCGGCCGCGCGCTCCTTTTCAATCGCCGCCCGAGGCGAGAAATCGCCTCGGCGGCACCAACCCCTCATTGGTCCCCATCGTCACGTGACGATCGGCGCCTCGGCAACGCAGACAGGCGAAGGTAGGCTCATGCGAATGACCGGCCAGGTGCCCTGACCATGCGACCCCCAACGAGGGTGTGGGCCCTCGTCGTTGCCATGATCGGCTCAGCGCTCCTGGTGTCCGGCCTGGTGCTGCCCGGCATGGCGGCCCTCGATCCCGCCTGGCAGCTGCCCTGGTGGGTCATGGCGCCCGTCTTCTGGGCAGCCGAGGCCCAGGTGATTCATTTTCACTTCCGCCGCGGGGCGCACACCTTCTCCCTGAACGAGCTGCCCCTCGTCGTCGGGTTCTTCCTGGCGAACCCGCTCGAGCTGGTGATCGCCCAGGCGATCGGCTCTGCCGCCGCGCTCGCCATCAACCGTCGCCAGCCACCGGTGAAGCTCGCCTTCAACATCGGCTCATTCGCGCTCTCGTCGGTCGTCGGACTGCTCGTCTTCAGGGCGGTTGGATCGGGTGGGCTGATCGAGCCGATGCGCTGGTTTGCCGCCTTCGTGGCGGTCGGCATCTCCAACCTGATCGGGGTGGTCACGGTTGCGACTGCGATCTCGATCTCCGAGGGCAGCCTCGGGGTTCCGAAGCTGCGCCAGATGATCGCCGTCTCTTCGGTGGTGGCGATCACCAACACCAGCATCGCCCTCCTGGCGGCGATCATCATCGTCGCCGATTCCCGCGCTGTCTGGCTGCTCACCCTTCCCATCGCGACCCTGTTTCTCGGCTATCGGGCCTTCATCGGCGCCAAGCAGCAGCACGAGTCGCTGGAGCTCCTCTACGAATCGACGCGGATCCTGCAGCGAACACCCGAGCTCGACTCGGCGCTCGTCCAGCTCCTCTTCCACAGCCGAACGATGTTCCGCGCGGAGCGGGCCGAGATCGTCCTCTTCCCCTCCGCGCCGGGCGACAGCTATCTCATCACCTCGGTGGCGGAGGGCCGAACCTCGGTCATGGCCGCGGCGTCCGCGGCCAGCTGGAGGCCTGTCCACCAGCACGTTGTCGAGCACGGCAAGGCGTTCCTCCTCAATACGACCTCGATCGAGCTGGAGGAGGATCGCGACGTGCGGGACGCCATGATCGCTCCGCTCGGCACCGATGGGGGAGTGATCGGCGCGATGGTGATCGCCAATCGCCTCGGCGACGTCAGCACCTTCACCGCCGAGGACCTCCGCCTCTTCGCCACGGTGGCGAACCACGCCGGTACCGCCCTCGAGAACGGGCAGCTCGAGCGATCCCTGGCCAAGCTCTCCATCCTCCAGGATGAGCTGAAGCACCAGGCCTTCCATGACGGGCTGACGCAGCTCGCCAACCGCGGCCTCTTCGGCGAGAGCGTCAACGCCCGCCTGGCCGCGACACCGCGAGGCAAGCGATCGGTGGTCATGTTCGTCGATCTTGACGACTTCAAGTTCGTGAACGACATGTACGGCCATCCGGCCGGTGATGCGATGCTGGTGGAGGTGGCTGCCCGGCTGCAGGCGTGCACACGAACTTCCGACCTGACCGCTCGGCTGGGCGGCGACGAGTTCGCGATCCTGGTCGACGACGATCCGAGCCTCGCCAGTGCGGAGCGGGTTGCCGGGCGCATCGCGAAGATGCTGCAGGAGCCGTTCTCGATCGGCGACGTGCAGACGCACATCTCCGCCAGCATCGGCATCGCCGCCGGGAGCAAGGGGGATTCGGCGGAGGACCTGCTCCGCCAGGCGGACGTGGCGATGTACAGCGCCAAGGCCGCCGGCAAGGGGCGCTGGGTCGTCTACAAGCCCTCGATGCTGAAGACGGTGCGCTCGCGGCACGACGTCGGGGCCGAGCTCCAGCTTGCCGTCGATCGCGGCGAGTTCCAGCTTCGCTACCAGCCGGTCGTGTCCCTGGAGTCGGGGCGGATCGTGGGTGCCGAGGCGCTCGTGCGCTGGAATCACCCCACCCGCGGCGAGGTCGGGCCTGACGAGTTCATCAGCAACGCCGAGGAGAACGCGATGATCGTCCCGATCGGGCGATGGGTGCTCGCCGAGGCGTGTCGCGAGGCCGCCGGCTGGAGCCAGCAGGCCGGTGGGACGGCTCCGTGGGTCGCCGCCAATCTCTCCGCTCGCCAGCTGCTGCATCCGACCCTCGTCGATGACGTCACCACCGCCCTGGCCGCGTCCGGCCTTCCACCCTCCAGCCTGATCCTGGAGGTGACGGAGACGGTCCTCCTGCACGACGCCGACGCCGCCATCGAGGTGCTCAGCAAGCTCCGCGAGCGCGGCATCCAGATCGCCCTCGACGACTTCGGGACCGGCTACTCCTCATTGAGCTACCTGCACCGCTTCCCGATCGACATCCTCAAGATCGCGCAGGGCTTCGTCGACGTCGACGACGCCGAGGACGAGCGCTGGATCCTGGCCCAGGCGATCATCTCGCTCGGCAAGGCGCTTGGCCTGCGGGTGATCGCCGAGGGCGTCGAGCGCCGCGCCCAGGTCCAGCGCCTGAAGAACGCCGGCTGCGAGTTCGGCCAGGGATTCTTCTTCGCCCGCCCGCTGCACGGCGATCGGCTCGGCGCGGAGTTCGCCCGTGACAACGCCCAGCGGCTCGGCTCCGACCGGATGGCGCGCACCATCGCGTCCGAGGGCAGCGCCGCCTAGGCCAGATCGGCCTCGCGCGGCGCGCGCTACCCTGCGAGCATGCGCTTCGCCCTGATGACCGAGCCCCAGCAGGGGCTGACCTACGACGAGATCCTCGCCCTGGCGCGCGCGGCCGAGGCCGCCGGACTGGAGGCATTCTTCCGCTCCGACCACTACGCGTCCTTCCCGGGTCCGACAGGCCTTCCGACGACCGATGCCTGGGCGACACTGGCCGGCCTGGCCCGCGACACCAGCACGATCCGCATCGGGTCATTGGTCTCGCCGGTGACGTTCCGAGTCCCCGGCACCTTTGCCAAGCAGGTGGCCACCGTCGACGAGATGAGCGGCGGGCGGGTCGAGGTCGGCATGGGTGCGGGCTGGAACGACGAGGACCACCACCAGCTGGGGATCCCGTTTCCGCCCTTGAAAGAGCGCTATGACCGGCTGGAGGAGGCGCTCGCCATCGTCCACGGCCTGTGGACGGAGCCGGACGGCTGGAACTACCGCGGAGCGACATGGCAGGTGACGGACGCGCTGTTCCGGCCACGTCCCACGGCGGGGGGACGACGCCATCCGAACCTGATCCTCGGCGGCGAGGGCGGTCCGCGCCTCGCGCGCCTGGTGGCTACCTACGCGGATGAGTTCAATCGGACATCGGCCTCACCCGCGAACGTGCGCGACGCGTACGCACGGGTGCGCGCCGCCTGCGCGGCCGCCCGTCGCGATCCCGACTCGATCGTCCTCTCGGCGATGGTGGGGGTTCTGGTCGCCGACTCGCAGACCGAGATGCGCGATCGCCTGCGCCAGCAGGTTGCCTTCGTCGGGAGCAGCAGCAGCGCAGAGCAATGGCTGGCCAAGCGCCAGGATCGCTGGATCATGGGGACGCCCGACCAGGCGCGGCAGCGCATCGAGGAGTTCGCCGCCGCCGGCGTCCAGCGGATCATGCTGCAGGACTTTCTGCCCCGCGACCTCGACATGGTGGCGCTGCTGGGTCCCATCGCCAACGCCTGAGGGGCGGGAGGTCATCCGCGGCCGCTTGGGGTACACTCCGCCAACGACAGTCTCCAATGGCCGTTCGGGCGGGGGCTGACGAATGAATGAGCATCTGACCCGCGCTGCATGAGGCGGCGCGAGAGCGCCCAGAGGGGCTCCAACAACCGGAGGAGCCGATGCCTGAGAGCACCGTCATCGTGCCGGCCGCCGCCGCACTCATCGTTGGAATCGCAATCGGATACCTATCCCGTCGCTTCCTCGCGGCGAACAGCGTCAAGCACGCCGAAAGCTACGCCGAGCGGCTGATGGCCGAGGCCCGCGCCAAGCAGAAGGAGATCGTCCTCGAGGGCAAGGACGACGCCCTGAAGGTCCAGCGCGCCGCTGAAGAGGAGGCGCGCGAGAAGCGCACCGACCTGCAGCGCCAGGAGCGCCTCCTCCTCGATCGGGCCGAGGCTCTCGACCGCAAGGTGGAATCGCTCGAACGGCGCGAGGTGGCCTTCGAGGAGCGGCAGCGCGAGGTGGACGCCGAGAAAGCCCGCCTGGCCGAGCTGCAGCAGCAGCAGGTCGCCGAGCTCGAGCGGGTAGGTGGGCTGACCGCTTCCGAGGCACGGCAGAGCCTCATCCAGCTGATCGTGGACGAGGCGCAGGCCGAGGCGCATCAGCAGGTCCGTGATATCGAGCGCCGCGCCGTTGAGGAGGGCGAGGAGCACGCCCGACGGGTCCTCACCACCGTCATGCAGCGCATCGCCGCCGACCACACCTCCGAGGCGACGGTGACCGTCGTGCCGCTCCCGTCGGAGGAGATGAAGGGCCGCATCATCGGCCGCGAGGGGCGCAACATCCGTGCCCTCGAGCAGGCGACCGGCATCGACCTGATCATCGATGACACGCCCGAGGCGGTGGTCCTCTCCGGATTCGACCCGGTGCGGCGCGAGGTGGCGCGCATGGCGCTCACCAAGCTGATCAGCGACGGTCGCATCCACCCCGGCCGGATCGAGGAGACGGTGGCAAAGTGCCGCGCCGAGATCGAGGTGGTGATGCGCCAGGCCGGGGAGCAGGCGGCGTACGACGCCGGCGTGCCCGGCCTCCATCCCGAGCTGATCAAGTTGCTCGGCCGGCTCAAGTACCGCACCAGCTACGGCCAGAACGTGCTGAATCACTGCGTCGAGACGGCGCGCCTGAGCGGGCTGCTGGCGGCCGAGATCGGCGCCAATGTCCCCGAGTCCAAGAAGGGCGGGCTGCTCCACGACATCGGCAAGGCGATCGACCACGAGGTCGACGGGCCGCACGCCATCATCGGCGGCGACATCGCCAAGCGCTACGGGGTCAACCCGGTGGTTTGCAACTGCATCGCCGCTCACCATCAGGAGGTCGAGCAGGAATCGACCGAGGCCACGGTGGTGCAGATCGCCGACGCGATCAGCGCCTCGCGCCCCGGAGCTCGCGGCGAGTCCCTCGACAACTATGTGAAGCGGCTCGACGACCTCCAGCAGATCGCCCTCGCCTTCCCCGGCGTGGAGCGCTGCTACGCCATCCAGGCCGGTCGCGAGATCCGGATCCTGGTCCGTCCCGAGGAGATGGACGACATGGCTTCCAGCCGTCTGGCACGCGACGTGGTGAAGAAGATCGAGGAGCAGCTGCAGTATCCCGGCCAGATCAAGGTGACCGTCATCCGCGAGACGCGGGCGGTGGACTACGCCCGGTGAGTGAGCGCGCCGCGCAGCTGCGGTGCATGGTCATCGGCGACATCATCGGCAAGCCGGGACGGCTGGCGGTCGTCGGCAACCTTCGCGACCTGCGCGCCGAGCTCGACCTCGACCTGGTCATCGCCAACGGCGAGAACCTGGCGGCCGGTGCCGGCCTGACGCCGAGCCTCGCCGAGGAGCTGTTCGGCAGCGGCGTGGACGTCATCACGAGCGGCAACCACATCTGGGACAAGCGCGAGATCTACGACTACCTCGACAGTGGCCGCCCGGTGCTGCGTCCGCTGAACTACCCCGACGACGCGCCCGGCCGCGGCTGGCTGCTCCACACCCTCGCCGATGGCGAGCGGGTCGCGGTGGTGAACGTCATGGGTCGCGTCTTCATGAACCAGCTCGACTCGCCGTTCGCCGCCATGGACGGCCTCCTCGACGGAGCCGCGGAGCCGCTGCCGCTCCTGCGCATCGTCGACTTCCACTGCGAGATCACCAGCGAGAAGAACGCGATGGGCTGGTACCTCGACGGGCGCGTGACCGCCGTCCTGGGCACCCACACGCACGTGCCCACCGCCGACGCCCGCCTGCTCCCCAAGGGAACCGCCTACATCAGCGACGTGGGCATGACCGGCCCGCGCGACTCGGTGATCGGCTTCTCGCTCGAGACCGTCCTGCCGCGGTTCCTCACCCACCTGCCCACCCGCTTCGGGGTGGCAGAGGGACCGGTGGCCTTCAACGCGGTGGTGGTCGAGGCCGAGCGCGCGACCGGGCGCGCGACCTCGATCACGCAGCACCAGCGACTGATCGAGGTCTGACCGGCCAGTCCGATGGCAGGCTCGTGGCCGATTGCGGCCATCGTCGGCCCGACCGGCTCGGGCAAGACGGAGCTGTCGCTGGCGCTGGCCCGGCGAATCCCGCTCGAGATTCTCGTCGCAGATTCGCGGCAGGTGTACCGCGGCATGGACATCGGAACAGCCAAGCCCGATGACGCGGCGCGGAGCGCCGTCCCGCACCACCTGCTCGACCTGGTCGCGCCAGGGGAGGCATTCAGCGTCGCGGGCTGGGCCACCCGGGCGCGCCGCCTGGTCCCCGAGGTGACTGCCCGCGGCCGGCTGCCGCTGGTGGTGGGTGGCAATGGCCTCTACCTGGCTGCGCTCCTCGACGGGTATGTCTTCGGGTCGGCGCCGCGCAGCGAGGATCGCGCCAAACTGAACGAGGAGCTGGCCACGGCCGGGGTCGTCGCGATCGCCGGACGGCTGCGTGCGGCCGACCCGGCTGCTGCCGCGCGGACCGACCTGCGCAATCCACGTCGCGTGACCCGCGCCCTCGAGCGGGCCGCGACGACGGGTTCGGCTATGCCGCCCGCCGGCCATGCGTGGGAGGGTCCGCTGCGGCTGATCGGCATCAACCGACCTGCGGCAGTTCTCAACCGCCGGATCGACGAGCGCGCGCGCTGGCTGTTCGAGCACGGCCTGCTCGACGAGGTGCGCGCGCTGCTGGCGGCGGGCCACGATCCGCGCCGGGCGCCGCTGACCAGCCATGGATACGGCGAGGCGGCGCGCCACCTGGCGGGGGAGTGGTCGATCGACGAGGCGGTGGCGG
>DASYRA010000001.1:0-144903 GCA_036004845.1 Candidatus Limnocylindria bacterium | reverse complement strand
CTCGTCGCCGAGCGCATCCCCGGCGCGCGGCTCGAGATCGATCCGGAGAGCGGGCACACGGTCCGCGTCGCGTTCCGCGGCTACGACGACCTGGTCGAGGCGTTCCTCGCCGAGGGCGACCATCCGCAGGGCTAGGCCGGCTTCGCCTCCTCAAGCCAGCGCCAGAGGATGGCCGCTCCGAGCAGGGCCACCGCCGCCGCACTCAGGAAGGCAACGGGGGTGGTGCTCGCCGCGGCAACGCCACCCATCGCGATCGGCCCCAGGCCAAACGCGAGATCGATGAAGGCGCTGAACGTGCCCAGCGCGGCGCCCCGCTCGTTCGACGGCGCGCGGCTGACCGTCAGTGATGCGAGCGCGGGCGTGGTGAACGCCACGCCCAATCCGAGCAGGAGCGTGCCGGCCAGCAGCCCTGACACGGTCGGCAGCACCCCCATCAGGCCGAGGCCGGCGGCCGTGATCAGCAGAGCGGTCCCGGAGAGCCGGCGGGCGCCGAGGCGATCGGGCAGCCGCGCCCCGAGCAGCCGGGCGACGATGACGGTGCCGCCGAAGGTCAGGAGGAAGAGCCGCGCACCGTCGAGGCCCAGCGGCCCGACGACGTACGGCGGCATCAGGGTGAAGTAGCCGCCCATGCCCCACACGCCGGTCATCAGGATCAGGCCAGGCAGGATCCCGGCGGGGTGCAGCAGCCGGCCCGATGCCACCGTTCCGGCCTCGCCGGCGGGGCGCGTCTCGGGCACGGCCAACGCCAGTAATGCGGCGATCCCCGCCACCCCTGCGGACGCGATCCAGACCGCCGGGAAGCCACCGGCCCCAAAGGCAGCCTCCCCGATCAGCGGCCCGACGGCGACTCCCGCGTACAGGGAGAGCGAGAAGAAGGTGAGCGCCTCCCCTCGACGTTCGGGTGGTGCGAGGTCGGCCTCCGCCGCGAAAGCCGCCACGAAGACGAGCGCCTCGGCCACGCCCAGGAGGAGCCGGAGCGCCACCAGGATCGCCAGCGATCCGGCCAGCAGGTGCGCGAGCATCACGGCGCCGAACAGCAGCGAGCCGCCGACCATCAGCGGCCGGCGCCCGTTTCGATCGGCCAGGCGCCCGGACAGCGGCCGCAGCACGAGCGCGGAGAGGCTGAACGCGCCGTAGGTCAGGCCCGCGCCCAGGGCATCGGCGCCCAGCGGCCCGGTCGCAAATCGCGCGACCAACGCCAGCGAGGTGCCATCGGCCACGAAGTAGGCCAGCGAGGCGAGGCTGACCAGCAGGAACGGGCGGGTCAGGATCGGCGGCTTGATCACCGATCCACGGGGAGGATCGGCCGCACGAAGGTCTGTCGAGACTCCTCGACCCACTGCGCCGGGTCGGGGTCGACGGCCGCGCGCTCGCCCGAGGCGTAGTAGGCGTCGTTGAGCGCGAGGAACTCCTCCTCATCGGCGTCGTGGGCCAGGATCCATACGAATCGTCTCTCGGCCGGGACGGTCCACGCGCCCTCGATGCGAAATCCAAGACGCCGGCGCAAGGGAACGACCCCCGCCAGCCACGCAGCCACGAACTCTTCGAGGTGCCCCTCGGCGATGACGTATTCGCGCAGCTGGGCCGTCATGCCGCGCCGTCGAGCAGGCGGCGAAGCCCTTCCTCGTCGAGCACCGGCACACCCAGCTTCTCAGCCTTGGCCAGCTTGCTGCCGGCCTTCTCGCCGGCGACGAGGTAGTCGGTCTTGGCGCTGACCGACCCGGCGGCATGGCCGCCCGCGGCGCGGATCGCCTCCTCCGCCTCGTCGCGGCTGAATCCGGGGAGGGTGCCGGTCACCACCAGCGTCTTCCCGGAGAGCGGCCCCTCGCCGGGCTCGACCACGGCGCCGGGGGCCGGGGCCTCGGCGACGACGCCGGCATCGAGGAGGTGGTGGAGCGTGTCGCGGGTGTGCTCATCGGCGAAGTAGCCGGCGATCCCCTCGGCCACGACCCGCCCGATCCCGAAGACGGCGGTCAGCTCCTCCGCCGAGGAATCGCGCAGGCGGTCCGCGACGCGCCGGGTCCAGGTCGCCTGCTCCTCCCCTTCGGCGCGCGGCGTCTCGCGCGTGAGCCAGCTGGCCAGGTCGATCGCCGTCTGCTCCCCGACGTGCCGGATGCCGAGCGAGTTGAGGATGCGGGCCAGCGGGCGGCGCCGGGCGGCGTGGATCGCGGCGTGGAGGTTCTCGGCGCTCTTGCGAGCGTATCGGTCCAGTCCCTCGAGCGTCTCGACGTCCAGTCGAAAGATGTCGGCCGGTTCGCGCAGCAGCTCGCGCTCGGCGAGCTGGTTGACGACGGCGTAGCCGGCCCCTTCGATGTCCATCCCGCCGCGGCCGGTGAAGTGCAGCAGGCCGCCGATGCGCTGCGCCGGGCACCACGGGTTCGGGCAGCGCCAGACGACCTCGCCCTCCTCGCGGACGGCTGCCGTCCCGCACACCGGGCAGGCCGATGGCATCTCCCAGACCGTCTCCGAGCCGTCGCGGGCGTCGACGACCGCGCTGACGATCTCCGGGATCACGTCGCCGGCCCGCTGCAGCACGACCGTGTCGCCGACCCGCAGGTCCTTGCGCCGGATCTCGTCGATGTTGTGCAGCGTCGCGTTGCGCACGGTCGTCCCGCCGACCACGACCGGGGTCACGTGCGCCACCGGGGTGAGCGCACCGATGCGCCCCACGTAGACCTCGATCTCCTCGAGCTTGGTGGTCACCTGCTGGGCCGGGAACTTGTAGGCGGTCGCCCAGCGCGGGGCGCGCGACACGAAGCCCAGGATCTGCTGCTGCGCGACGCTGTCGACCTTGATCACGATCCCATCGGTCTCGTAGTCGAGGTCCTTGCGCGCTTCGGCCCATTCCTCGACGTACTCGATCACCGCGTCGACCCCCTCGACCCGGCGCGCGAGCGGATTGACTGGGAACCCCAGCTCACGCATCAGCTCGAGCGACTCCGAGTGGCTGGTGAGCCCTGGAACGCCCACCACCTGGTAGCACCAGACCGATAGCCTTCGGCCGGCGGTGACGGCCGGATCCTTCTGCCGCACCGTTCCCGCCGCCGTATTGCGGGCGTTGGCGTAGAGCGGCTTGCCCTCCTGCTCGAGCTGTTCGTTGAGTGCGGCGAAGGCGCCGCGCGGCATGTAGACCTCGCCGCGCACCTCCAGCCGATCCCCCGGCGGGTCCGACCGCAGCCGCAGCGGGATGGCCCGCACGGTCCGCAGGTTCGGCGTGACGTCCTCGCCGCTGGTGCCGTCGCCGCGTGTTGCGCCGCGGACGAACGAGCGGCCGTCATAGCGCAGGCTGATCGCCAGGCCGTCGATCTTCAGCTCGCAGACGTAGACCACCGGTGCGTCGCCGTCGGCCAGGCCGAGCCCCCTGCGCACGCGTGCATCGAACTCGCGCAGCTCGTCGTGCCCGAAGGCATTGCCCAGGGAGAGCATGGGGAACTCGTGCCGGACCTCGGCGAAGAGGTTCGATGGCGCCGCGCCGACCCGCTGTGTGGGCGAGTCGGGCGTTGCCAGCTCCGGGTGCGCGGCCTCGAGCTCGGTCAGCTCCCGCAGCATCCGGTCGTAGACCTTGTCCTCGATCGTCGGATCGTCGAGGACGTGATACCGGTAGTTGGCGTCGTCGATCGCGGCTCGCAGCTCGAGGGCTCGCGCCGCCGGGTCAGTCGGCATCGGCCTCGTCGGGAGCGTCCTTGCCGTCGAACCAGGCACGGATGTCGAGCGTGTGCTCGCGGTAGTGATCGGCCCCGTCGAAGGCGATGATCTCCTCGAGCGTGTCGCCATCAGCGTCACGATCGCCGAGCGACTCCGGGTCGACTGTCGCCAGGCGCGCCGCGAAGGCCTCATAGGCGCCCTGCTCGCGCGTGGCGACCGTCGCGTAGTCCGTCTCGCGCGCGACCTTCGTCACGACCTCGTTGCGCTCGTCCACCGACAGCTCGTCCCTGCCGAACTCGTGGAGCTCCCCCTGCTCGGCCCGATGCAGCGACTCGGCCGCGTGCCCCGCCCAGTAGCCGACGTGCGCCAGCAGGTCCCGCGCCGACCACTCCCCGACCAGTCCGGAGGTGGTGCGGAGGGCGGGGTCGATGTCGGCCATGGCAGCCAGGAACTCGTCACGCGCGGCGGCGAGGCCGTCGAGCAGCTCCTGCACGTGGGCGGTGGGCTCGGCCATGGGCCGATTCTACGTTCGTTCCAGGCCCGCGTAGGCGGCGATCAGCTCCTTGACCCCCTGGCCCACGAAGGCGACCGTGACCCATTCGTCGCCCTTCTCGAATCGGCTGGTGACGACGATCCCCTCGCCGAAGCGCCGATGCCGCACCTTGTCGCCGGCACGCCACGCGACCTCGGCGCTCGCCACAGGCGTCGATGCGCCGCCCTCCCCCGACGGCGCGACGAACGCGCCGCTGCCGAGGTCGAGCTCCTCTCCCCCTTCGTAGTGCGCCCGCGACACCCGCTGCCTGGCGGCATCCAGCTCCCTCCCGATCGGCACCGGCGCCGACAGGTCGGGCAGGTTGACGGGCCGCAGGTTCTCCCGGACCCGGTGCCCCGGCGAGCGATACCCGCCGGGAAGCCACTCGTCGTCATCGGTCCCGCGCCTGGACCAGCCGCCTTGCGCGCCCCGGGCGCGGCGGTACGGCGTCGCGGCCTCGCGGTCCGCCTCGAGCAGCTCCTCCGGCAGCTCGGCCAGGAAGCGCGACGGCTCGCTGGCCGCCCCGACTCCCCAGGTGGACCGATGGTTGGCATGCACCAGGTACAGCCGATCCTTGGCCCGGGTCATGCCGACGTACGCCAGGCGTCGCTCCTCCTCGAGCTCGCGGTCATCCTCGAGGGCGCGGCGGTGCGGCAGCAGCCCCTCCTCGAGCCCCACGATGAAGACGATCGGGAACTCCAGCCCCTTGGCGGCATGGAGCGTGATCAGCGTCACCCGGTCCGGCGCCTCCTGCAGCTCGTCCTGGTCGCTGACCAGCGCAACTTCCTCCAGGAAGCGCTCCAGCCCCTCGGGGATGGCCAGCTCGTCGAACTCGGCGGCGTGGTTGCGCAGCTCGAGCAGGTTGGTCCAGCGCTCCTCGCCCTCATCGGTGCCGTCCTGGAGCTGCTCGCGCAGCCCCGTCCGCTCGTAGACCGCGTCGAAGATGGCCGATGGCGGCTCCTTGGCGGCGATCGCCGCGAAGCCGCGCACCAGATCGGCGAAGCCGGCCAGCGCGGTCTTGGCCCGCGGCGACAGGTTCGGGTTCTCGCCGGAGCGCTCGATCGCCTCCCACAACGTCCCGCCGCGAGCCTCCGCCGAGGCGCGCAGCTCCTCCATCGTCTTGTCGCCGATCCCCCGCGCGGGGACGTTGATGACCCGCTCCAGCGCGACCCGGTCGGCGCTGTTGCGCGACAGCCGGACGTAGCCGAGCGCGTCCTTCACCTCGCGGCGTTCGTAGAAGCGGGTGCCGCCGACCAGCTGGTACGGGATCCCGAATCGGACGAACGCCTCCTCCAGCACCCGGCTCTGCGCGTTGATGCGGTAGGTGATCGCGATCTCCCCGTAGCGCAGGGATCCCGACTCGTCATCGGCCCGGGCGGTGAGCATGGCGTTTAGGCCGCTCCGCCCCGAGCCGGTCAGGCGCTCGATCTGGCGGGCGACGAACTCGGCCTCCTCGTACTCGTTGTAGGCGTCGAAGAGGGTGATGGCGGTGCCCGCCCCGCGATCGGTCCACAGCTTCTTCTCCTTGCGCCCCTCGTTGCGCGACACGACCGCGTGGGCGGCGTCCAGGATGGTCTGGGTCGAGCGGTAGTTCTGCTCGAGCTTCACGACCTTGGTCGTGGGGTGGTCGCGCTCGAAATCGAGGATGTTGCGCAGGTCCGCACCGCGCCACGAGTAGATGCTCTGGTCGTCGTCGCCCACCACCGCCAGGTTGCCGTGCTTGGCCGCCAGCAGGCTGCAGAGCAGGTACTGCGCCCGGTTCGTGTCCTGGTACTCGTCGACCAGGATCTGCTGCCAGCGGCCCTGGTAGCGGGCCAGGATCTCGGGATGCTGCTCGAAGAGGAAGACGGCACGCATCAGCAGGTCGTCGAAGTCGACGGCGTCGTCCTCGGTGAGCTGCCCCTGGTAGGCGGCGTAGACGCGGGCGGCCGTCTCGTCGTAGTAGTTCCCGGCCTGCCGGCCGGCGGTGGCGGGGTCCGCCAGCTCGTCCTTGCGCTGCCCGATCCAGGCCAGCATCCCGGCCGGCGCAAAGCGCTTCTCGTCCAGGTCCAGCCGCCGCAGGATCCCCTTCACCATCGCCACCTGGTCGGCCCGGTCGTAGATCGTGAACGACCGCGAGAGGCCGATGGCGTTGCCGTCGCGTCGCAGGATCCGCGCGCAGATGGCATGGAAGGTGCCGATGGTCGCCTCGCGCGCCCCCTCCTCCCCGATCAGCCCGGCGATGCGCTCGCGCATCTCGTTGGCCGCCTTGTTGGTGAAGGTGACCGCCACGATCTGCCACGGCTTGGTGCCGGTGGCGACCAGGTAGGCGACCCGATGCGCGAGCACCCGTGTCTTGCCGCTCCCCGCTCCCGCCAGGATGAGGAGCGGGCCGCCGGTGTGCGAGACGGCCTCGATCTGGGGCGGGTTGAGGCGCGCCAGGATCTCCTCCGGCTTCAGCCCGGCAGCCGGGGCCGCGCCACCTGCATCGGGCAGGTGCGGCTCACGAGGAGCCGCACGTGGAGGGGCCTTTCGCGGAGACATGACTGCCAGATTCTACGGGGCTGGCACCTGGACCTCATGCGGCGGGCACTCGCGACAGCGTCCAATCGAGTCACGAAGGTTGCTTCGAGCTCGATGCCGAACCGGTGACCAATGGCACTGGACGGCTGACGTCTACGGCTCGCAATCTGCTCCCATGTACAGCCAGGCCGTCTCCGACATCCCCGCCGACTGGCCGACGTGCGCCCACTGCGGCGCACGCGTCACCAGTACGGCCGAGCGCGCCGCGGCGGATGTCCTCACGCTGTCGCACATCCGGACGACGCATTGCCTGTACTGCACCAACCTGGCAGTCTGCGGCGCGCCCTGCGAGAAGTGCGGCTACATTCCGGCTGGCGGGCCGTGCGAGATGGAGCGCTAGCGGCACACCGGCCGCGTGCCGTCAGTCGTCTCCGCCCGAGCCTCCTCCCGTGCGCGGCAGCCGCGTGGGGACCGCCTCACGGATAGGAGGCTCGGCGTCGGTGCCGCGATTCGATCATGGGCCTCGACACGGCGCGTTCGAATCCAGCCAGCTTGCGGCGCATGGCCGCCACGAAGGCCATCGCCAGCGCCGGGTCCAGCTGGGTGCCCGCCGCCTTCGCCACGCGCGCCAGCGCCTCCTTGGGGGTGAGCGCCTTGCGGTACGGGCGGTCGGTGGTCATGGCGGAGTAGGCGTCGGCCACGGCCAGGACACGTGCCAGCAGCGGAATCGCGTCCCCGCGCAGGCCGTCGAGGTAGCCGGAGCCATCCCAGCGTTCGTGGTGGTGGCGCACCGAGGCGCGCACCTCGGCCAGCTGGGGAACGGCGCCGACCATGGCATCACCGAGGGCCACGTGCTGCTTGACCGCCGCGTACTCCGCATCGGTGAGGGGGCCCGGCTTGCGCAGGATCGCATCCGGGATGCCGACCTTTCCCACGTCGTGCAGGAGCCCGGCAAGGCGCAGGCGGCGGCGATCGTCATCGGCCAGGCCGAGCTCATCGGCCAGGAAGAGGGCAAGGCTCGTGACGTGCTCCGAGTGATACCGCGTGTAGTGATCCTTTGCGTCGATGGTCTCCACCAGCCCCTCGAACACGCCGAAGACGCTGTTCTGAGCCGTGAGCGAACCGATCGTGGCCTGATCAGCGACCCGGGTCACCGATCCGCCTCCTGTCTTCGCCTCACGCAGGGCCGCCTCCGCCACGATCAGCAGATCGAGCGGGTCGGTGCCATCGCGCGGGGCGCGCGCCACCCCGACTGAGACGGTGACGGGCAGCCGCTCGCTGCCCGCAAACACGAGATCCACCTCGCGGAGCGCCGCGCGCACGGCCTCGATGGTGGTCAACAGCCGGTCGCCCGAGGGGTCGGCGTCCTGGCCGAGGTCGGTGAGGAGGAACTCATCGGGTCCGTAGCGGCCGACCAGCATCCCCGGAGGCACCACTGCGTAAAGGACGCCTGCCACTCGGCGCAGGGTCTCGTCGCCCGCATGGTGCCCGTGGCCGGCATTGAGCAGCCGGAAGGAGTCGATGTCCACGATTGCCACCGATCCGCCGGGCGCAGCTCCGCCCTCCACCGCCCCGAGCTCACGCCCGAGGCGATCGAGCAGGTAGCGGTGGTTGTGCAGGCCCGTCAGCGGGTCGCGGATCATCCGCTCTCGGAGCAGGCGCGAGGCGCCGGCAAAGGCGAGCCACAGGATGCCGAACAGGGCACCTGCTGCGGCGAACGAGATCCCCATCACCCACATCCGCAGGTCGACGACGCGGGCCTCGATGGGCGCGGCGTCTTCGTACATCTCATAGATCCCGATCGGCTCGCCGCCGGCGGCTCCGCGGATCGGGACGTAGAGCTCGAGGAAGGGGGCGGGCAGGACTGGGAGCTCCTCCATCTCCGCCGACGCGAGGGCAATGTCGCCGTACTCCACCGAGCTCGCACCCTCCAGTGTCTCGAGCAGGTCCTCGTCAAGTGGCTCGGCGTGACCGCGCAGCATCGCATCCGATGCGTAGGCCACCTCGCCGGCGGGTGACCATAGGATGACCCGCAGCATGTGGCGGCTTGCGACCAGTCGCTCCAGCTGACCGTCGATCCGTGGGTCGCGCGCCCCGCCTCTTCGCAGGCTGTCTGCGCTGAGCTCAGGGTCGAGGTAGCTGGCGACCATGGACCGTGCGTTGCGCAGCGCCTCGTCGAGGGCGAGGCTGCGCATGCGGTCGGCGGCCAGGCTGGCCGTGACCACCGCCAGCGCGGTGACCACTGCCAGGGCGGCGACCACCACCATCAGGCGTAGGCTGGGACGCCAGCCGCGCCCTGCGACCAGCCACCGTCGCACCGCCCATCGACGATGGTGCGCGCTGCTCGGACGGGCTGCCATGCGGCCAACCGTACGCGCGGACGGGAAGGTCTGGGAATAGACCGATCGTCTGGGACCCTGGTACCAGCCTGGTCCCACGAGTGCAAACGTCGAGGGACCCGGTGCACTGCCGGGCCCGGATGTAACGCTTCGCGCGTGGCGGGTGACCGCCTTTCGCGCGTCACGTGCGCAGCGAGGCTGAGCCGGAGGAGAAAGAGAAAGGCCCCGGCGGTGAGCCGGGGCCTTCATCGGTCTGTCGCTTGGACTAGTAGTCGCCCATCCCGCCGCCCATGCCGGGCATCGGCGCCTTCTCCTTCTCGGGGAGGTCGGTCACCACCGTCTCGGTGGTGAGCAGCAGGGCTGCCACCGAAGCGGCGTTCTCGAGTGCCGAGCGGGTGACCTTGGCCGGGTCGATGATGCCGGCCACGAACATGTCGGTGTACTCGGCCTTCTGGGCATCCCAGCCATTGCCGGGCTTCAGCTTGCGAACCGCCTCGACGACGACCGATCCCTCCCAGCCGCCGTTGGCGGCGATCTGGCGGAGCGGCTCCTCCAGCGCGCGGCGCAGGATGTTGACGCCGGTCGCCTCATCGCCGAGCGCCTCGACCTTGTCCAGGGCAGGGATCGCGTGGAGCAGGACCGAGCCGCCACCGGCGACCATCCCCTCCTCGACCCCGGCGCGGGCCGCCGAGAGCGCATCCTCGATGCGGTGCTTCTTCTCCTTCAGCTCGACCTCGGTGGCCGCGCCGACCTTGAGGATCGCGACGCCGCCGGAGAGCTTGGCCAGGCGCTCCTGGAGCTTCTCGCGGTCGAAGTCGCTGGTGGTGTCGTCGATCTGAAGCTTGATCTGGGACTTGCGAGCCTCGATCGCGTTCGCGTCGCCCTTCCCCTCGACGATGGTGGTGGTGTCCTTGGTGGCGGTCACGCGACGCGCCTGGCCGAGGTCCTCGAGCAGCACGCTGTCGAGCTTGCGGCCAACCTCCTCGGAGATGACCCGCGCACCGGTCAGGGTCGCGATGTCCTCGAGCATCGCCTTGCGGCGATCGCCGAAGCCGGGGGCCTTGATGGCCAGCGCGCTGATGGTGCCCTTCAGCTTGTTGACGACCAGGGTGGCGAGCGCCTCCCCGTCCACGTCCTCGGCCACGATCAGGAGCGGCTTGCCAGCGCCGACGACCTTCTCAAGGGTCGGCAGGATGTCGGCCACCGCGCTGATCTTCTTGTCGGTGACGAGGATGTAGGGAGCCTCGAGGGTCGCCTCCATGCGGCCGGCGTCGTTCGAGGTGACCATGTAGGCGCTGACGTAGCCCCGATCGAGCTGCATCCCCTCGACATACTCCTTGTCGAGCTTGAGCCCCTGGCTCTCCTCGACGGTGACCACGCCGTCCTTGCCGACCTTCTCCATGACCTCGGCGATCATCTCGCCGATCTCGGTGTCGCGGGCGCTGATGGCGGCGATGTGGGCGATGTCGTCCTTGGTGAGGACGGGCTTGCTCAGCCGCTTGATCTCGTCGACCACGGCGGCCACGCCGCGCTCGATGCCGCGCTTGAGCGCCATCGGGTTGGCCCCGGCGGTCACGTTGCGGAGGCCCTCGGTGATGATCGCCTGAGCCAGCACGATGCTGGTGGTGGTGCCGTCACCGGCGATGTCGTTGGTCTTGGCGGCGACCTCCTCGAGCAGCTGGGCACCCATGTTCTCGTAGGGTTCCTCCAGCTCGATGTCGCGCGCGATGGTTACGCCGTCGTTGGTGATCGTCGGCGACCCGTATTTCTTGTCCAGGAGCGCGTACCGGCCGCGCGGGCCCAGGGTGACCTTGACGGCGTCGGCCATCTTGTCGACCCCGCGCTTCAGCGCGCGTCGTGCCTCCTCGTCGAACAGGAGCTGCTTTGCCACGATGTTGTTCGTCCTCCGAAAACTACTGGAGTACTGCCAGGACGTCCTTCTGGGAGAGGATCAGCAGATCCTCGTCATCCAGCTTGAACTCGGTCCCGGCATACTTCTGGAACAGGATCTTCTCCCCGACCGAAACCTCGATCGGCTCCTTCGTGCCGTCGTCCAGGGTGCGTCCCGGGCCGACCGCCAGAATCGTCCCCTCCTGGGGGCGCTCCTTGACCGTGTCCGGAAGGACGATGCCGCTCTTGGTCATCTCCTCGCGGGCCATGGGCTTGACGACCAGCCGGTCGCCGAGGGGCTTGAGCTTGGTCTCCGATGCGACCTTGGTGGCCATGTGTGCGTGATGCCTCCTCAACCGATGATGCGCAGGCGCTGCGTTGCTGCTTCTCAGCGGGAGAGCCGGCAGGGCCGATGCGACCGGGGTGCTGGCACTCAACCGCTGAGAGTGCTAACGGATCGTAGCCCGGCGGCACGGCGCGTGTCAAGGATGCGCCGCGCGCATGATCCACTCGTCCTGTTGACGGCAGGACCGATGCGGGCGTACAACCCTGCCCGATGCATCAGCTGATCGCCTGCATGTTCTGCGGGGGGATGGACCCGAACGCCGACAGCCTGCTCCTGCAGGCCGCGATTGCCGGCGGCATCACTACGCCCTGGATGCTCCGGAACCAGCTGCGCGCGCTGATCAAGCGGCTCCGTGGCGACCGAACCGCCGACGACGTTGACGCCGCCTGCCCGCTCCCCTACGACGAGGACGGGGAGCCGCCCACCAGCCACCGGTAGGCGCCGGCCGTCGCCGACGCGATGGCCTCCGGTCTCGTTCCACGCAGGCGTGCCAGCTCGGTGGCCACCCGCAGCGCCGTCGTCGGCTCGTTGCGCTGCTCACCGCCTCCCGGCGCCAGCCAGGGCGAGTCGGTCTCGACGAGGTAGGTCCCTTCGGGGAGCGCGGCTGCCGCGGCTCGCGGACCTGCCGCCGACGAGAAGCTGACGGGCACCGCGAAGCTGATCAGGTAGCCGCCGGCCGCGAGGTCCTGGGCGAGGGCCGCATCACCCGAGAAGCAGTGCAGCACGCCCCGTGGGGCGTCGGTCCCGGGACCTTCCCAGGCGAGCAGCGCGGTGCGCACCTCGTCGTGCGCCTCGCGATCGTGAACGAGCACCGGCTTGCCGACCGCGGCCGCCATCGCCAGCTGACGGCCGAGCGCGTCCCGCTGCGCGCCGCGCGGCGACCGGTCCCGATGGAAGTCGAGCCCGATCTCCCCCACCGCCACCACTCGGGAGTCTGCGGCGAGCGCCGCCAGCTCGCCCCAGTCGGCCGCCGTAGGAGCGGCCGAGAGGTGCGGATGCACGCCCACCGCCGCGTCGATCAGCTCCGGATGCGCCCGCGCGAGTTCGACCGCTGCCCGGGACGACGGGAGGTCGTAGCCCGGGACCAGGATTCGTTCAATCCCCGTCTCCACCGCCCGCCCGATCACCGCCTCGCGATCGGAGTCGAAGGCGCGGTCCTGGAGGTGGCAATGCGAATCCACCAGGCCGGGCAGCCGCGCCGGCGTGTGGCGGCGGCTCAGGGGGCGCTCCCGGCGGGTTCCGCCTCGACGTCCGGCAGCTCGACGCGCGGGAAGAGCGGCTGGGGTTCCCCCGTCCGCCAGCCGTCGGGCACCGATCCCCAGGCCAGCAGCCGATCGAGGCCCGGGCCGCCGGCGCCGTGATCGTCGTACGGGACACCGACGCCGAGCTGGGCATGCAGCGCGGCCGCCGCGGTCGGGGTGAAGGGGGCCATCAGGTGGCCCAGGATGCGGCACGTCTCCGCCATCACGGCCAGGATGGCGCCGACCCGCGCCGCGTCCCCCTCCTTGTCGCGTGCCCACGGCGCCTGGGACTCGGCGTAGCCATTCGCGGCCGAGGTCAGGTCCATGACCGCGCCGAGCGCCTCGTCCAGGTGGAATCGGCCCATGGCGGCGTGGTAGGCCTCGACGGCGGAGGCGGCGGCGGCGCGCAGCTCCTGGTCCGCCGCAGCGTCGGCACCGGCAACCGGCGGCAGGGCACGGTCGAGGTAGCGCGCGCTCATGCTCACCGTTCGATTGACAAGGTTGCCCAGGTCGTTGGCCAGCTCGGCGTTGTAGCGGCGCACGAGGCCGTCCGCGGTCACGTCGCCGTCGCGGTCGAAGGGGATCTCGCGCAGGATGACGTAGCGGACACCGTCGATGCCGAACAGCTCGGCCGCCACCTCGGGGTCGAGGATGTTGCCGCGCGTCTTCGACATCCGCTCGCCGCGCATCAGCATGAAGCCGTGGGCGAAGACGCTCTCAGGCAGTGGCAGCCCGGCGCTCATCAGCATCGCCGGCCAGTAGAGGCAATGGAAGCGCGTGATGTTCTTGCCGATGACGTGGAGGTCGGCCGGCCACCAGCGTTCGAAGGTGGCGACGTCATCGGGGAATCCTGCGCCGGTCAGGTAGTTGGTCAGGGCGTCGAACCAGACGTAGATGCGGTGCGACGGGTCGTCCGGGAACGGGATGCCCCACGTTCCGCCGGCACGGCTGATCGAGAAGTCGGTCACCCCCTCGTTCAGCCAGCCGAGCACCTCGTTGCGGAAATGCTCCGGCTCGCAGAACGTCGGGTGCTCCGCGTAGAGCTGCTCGAGCGCCGCCTGGTAGCGCGACAGGCGGAAGAAGTAGTTCTCCTCCTCGAGCCACTGCAGCTCGAGGGTGGGGTGGTCCGGACAGCGGCCGTCAACGATCTGGCTATCGGTCTTGAACTCGTTGTCGCCGACGCAGAACCAGCCGGCGTAGGTGCCCTTGTAGATGTCGCCGGTGGCCAGGGCGCGCCGCACCATCTCGGTCGAGGCGAGCGCGTGGTCGGGGTCGGTGGTGCGAATGAAGCGGTCGTAGCTGATCTTGAACCGATCGAATCCGGCCCGCCAGCTGGCCGCCCACTCGTCGACCAGCGCACGCGGCTCGACCCCCCGTTCGCGGGCCTGGCGCAGGAGATTGGCCGAGTGCTCGTCCATGCCGGTCAGGAAGCGGACGTCCTTGCCCAGCAGCCGCTGATAGCGGGCGATGGCGTCTGCCCCGATCGCCTCGAAGAGCGAGTGCAGTGCCGGCCCGGCGCTCGGGTAGAAGATGGCGGTGGTCAGATAGTAGCGATCGGCCACGAGCTCAGTGCTCCCTCCCCTTGGGCCAGTACAGCTCCTTGCGGACCTGCTCCGGCGGGAAGCCGCGTTCCAGGGCCGTCGCCTCGACCGCCTCGATCATGTCGGGGTTGCCGCAGACGTAGATGGTGGCGTTGTCGGGCGTCAGCCCGTGCTCGTCAAGCTGGCCACCCACGATGGACTCGACCCGGCCGATGAGGCCCGTCCAATCCGGACAGTTCTGCGGCCGTGAGACCGTCGCCGCGTAGCGGAGGGGGAAGGTCCCCGATGCAACCAGGGCCTCCAGCTCAGCCCGCCACGCCAGGTCGAAGTCATGGCTGACGCCATGCAGCAGGAGCATCTCACGCGTCTGGCCGCGGTCGCGCAGAGTTTCGATCATGCTCATGAAGGGGGCCAGCCCGGTCCCGCTCGCCACCAGCAGGCAGGTCCGACCGTCCTCCTGGAGCACGAATCGGCCCTTGGCGCCCTTGATGTTGATCGGGTCGCCGATGCGTCGCTCCCAGAGCAGCGGCGTGAACTCGCCGCCATGCACCAGCCGGATGAAGAACTCGTACTCGTCCAGGCGGTCGGCCGATGAGGAGATCGACATCGGGCGCTGGAGCAGCTTGCCCTCCTCCGGACCCCACAGGCCGAGCGTCGCGTACTGGCCGGGGTTGAAGGAGAAGGGACTCGAGATGGCCTGCACGCCGACGATCGCCAGGCCCTCGGCGATCTCCTCCCAGCGGCTCAGCCGCCCGGTATTCGGGTACTCGGTGCTCATGCGCGCGGCGTCCTCGACTCGGTGGCCGCGCGGAGCGGCCGGATTCGTGCTCGGTTGGGGCCAAGTATACCGACGCTCAGCGCTTGCCAGCCGCTGCCGCATCGGTGAGAGTTGCCGGCGTGCCACCGCCAGACGAGCCGCGAAGCCTGAACCTCGCCGGCCTCCGCCTGCCGCTGCGCGAAACGACGGTGGTGCTGGCGACGACCTTCGTGCTGCTGATCGACTGGTATCACCCGCTCGTGCTCGGAATCGGCCCGGAGATGAGCCTCGGGCTGTCGCATGTGGGCCTCTTCCTGATCGTGCCGCTGCTCATCCTGCTCCTGCTCGGAGAGCGCCCGAACGCCTATGGCCTGCGCCTCGGCGAGTGGCGGATCGGGTTGACGGCGGCGGGGGTCCTGGCGGCACTGGCGACCCCCGCCATCCTGTTGGTCTCGGGGCAGCCCGATTTCGTCCTCTACTACCGCCACGAGCCGGCCGACCTGCCGGGGGCGCTGGTCGGCAACGCGGTGAATGTCGCCGCCGCGGAGTTTCTGTTTCGCGGGTTTCTGATGTGGACCCTGATCCGCACCGTCGGGCCGTTGGGCGTGGTCTTGGCGACGTTCCCCTTCGTGTTCACCCACCTCGGCAAGCCCGAGCTCGAGACCCTCTCCACTTTCTTCGGCGGGCTGGGGTTCGGATGGATCGCCTGGCGAACCCGATCGGTCCTGTACGGCGCCCTGCTGCACGCCTACCTGATCAGCCTGATCGTGCTGCTCGCCTCGCGCTGAGTCGTCCGGCGTCAGCTGCGGCCGGCGCGGAGGGCGCTGAGCGCCTTGGCGATGTTGCGATCGCGTGTCTCAGCCGTCTTCGCATTTGCCACCGGATCGACCAGCAGTCGCTGCTTGCTGTAGGAGAGGGCGTCGAAGGCCTTGCGGGCGGTTGCGTTGCCGGCCAGCTCCCTCGCCAGCTCGGGGGGAACGGCGACCTCCCGCGGTGCGGTATCGAGCTCCATCGCCACCTCGACCTCGTCCCCCGCTGCGACGCCGGCGTTGGCTCGCACCTCGTTGCTGACGCCCAGCATGAACCGCCCGCCGAGCACGGCCACGGTGCTTCGGTACGTGTGCCCGTTGATGGTGACCCGCACCGGCGGCCGCTTGCTGTGCCCCAGGGCCGCCACCACCTCGGCGGGCACCTCGATCCCGGCAGCGCTCTTGCCGGCTCCCTCGATCAGGGCGCGGAATTTCACCCGGCGAGTATCGCACTCGCAAGGTCGCCTGTAAGGTCGATCGGCTATACCTGCGCCGTGACGCTCCTGCGGCTGTACTGCTCGACCTTCTGGGTTGAGGTGCGCCTGCGCGAAATCAACGGACGGTGGATTGCTTCGGCCGATACGCCGGCTGGACCGAGCCTCGGCCTGGGCAAGGGTGCCGTCGAAGCGATCGAGCACGCCCTCGAGCCGTACGCGGACATCGCGGAGGAGCTGCTGGCCAGCCTGCCGGGCGCCGCCCGAAACTAGGCACGCCCGCACGCTCGGCGGGATTGAGATGCGGCGGTGGTGTCCCCGCCGCATCGAGACGTCACATCGCGACGACGGCTTCCTCGTCGGCACCGTTGGTCTCGCTGCCGATCCCAGCGGGGAGCCCATCCTCGCCCGTCGCGGCCACCGCCTGCGCCTCCTTGGCGTACTCCTTCTTGCCGCGCCCGGAGAGCATCTCCAGGCTGCCGATCACGATCTCGGTCTTCCAGTGACGAAGACCGCCGTCGTCATCCCACTGACGGGTCTGCAGCCGACCCTCGATGTCCACCAGCTGCCCCTTGGAGAGGAACTGCCCGCAGATCTCCGCCAGCCGATCCCACGCCACCAGGTTGTGGTACTCGGTCCGCTCCGGCGCCCCGCCGCCCCGGAACTCGTTCGTCGCCACCACGAAGTTGGCAACCGGCTTGCCCGACGGCAGCGTGCGCAGCTCCGGATCGCGGGTGAGCCGCCCGACCAGAAACACCTTGTTCATGCCTGACCAATCCTCCTGCCCGATCTCGGGCTCACGGCGCGCCGGGCGAGGCGGCCACCGGATGCGACACAGGCTACAGACGGGCCGTTACCCACCCGTTACCGCGCGCTTACCGGATACGGCCGAGGAGAGCGGCGTCCGCGGACCAGCGGACCGTGCCGGTCTGCTGCAGTTCACCGAGGTCAGCCAGCGCCAGTAGCGAGGCGACATACGCGGAGGCCGTCAGCCCGCTGCCTTCGGTTTCGCCTGCAAGCAGGAGGATCGAGCCTGCGCATTGCACGCGGCCGCTGTCGGGACTGAGCTCCGCCCGACTGCAGAGCCAGACCTGGCCGTAGGCGTCATCCGCAAAAAGCGCACCTCGGACCAGGATCAGCTCGCCGTGCCGAGGGCCGGCGAGCGCTTCAGCCACGGAAACCTCAGTCTGGGTGCCGAGCTCGACCGCCACCACCGTCAGGATCGCGTCCCAGGTGCCCCCCGGGTTCGCCGGATACGGATCCGTGTGGGTGACGGGCACCGCCGTTTCGCGGACGAGGAGGCTGCATGCGGTCAGTGCAAGGGCGAGCGCCATGAGGTGGGCGGTGCGCACAGCTGGTCCTCTACGTGGCGGGTCTGGTAGGGCGTTGCTGTTCCCCTTGACGCCGAGACCCACGGCCCGGTTCCAGACGCACGGCTACCCCGTCTCATTCCCCGGCGGCATGTCGCCGTCGGCCCCCACGGCGCGGTATGCGGCGCGCCGAGGCATGCCGGCGGCGCGGAGCAGCTCCACGACCGCGCGCGGCGCCAGGCCGGCGCTCCTCGCCGCATAGACCAGCGCGCTGGCATCGAACGCCGGGGCTGCGGCCGCGGGTCCAGGGATCCGGCTGACGACCAGCGTCAGCTCCCCACGCGGCTCGGACAGCCGCGCCCTGACCTCGGCCGGCGTGCCGAGCAGGACCTCTTCGTGCAGCTTGGTCAGCTCACGACAGGCCGCAACCCATGCCGTCGGGAGCATCTCGTCGAGCGCGCTCAGCAGAGCCCGGACGCGGTGCGGCGCCTCGAACAGCACGAGCGGCATTCCCGTCGAGCCGCTCGCGTCGAGCAGCCGTCGCAACGCGACGATGCGCGCGGAGGCCGGCCGGGAGGGCAGGAAGCCACCGAACACGAACCCGAGCGACTCGACCCCGGACGCCGCGATCGCCGCCGTCACCGCCGACGGCCCGGGCAGAACCTCGACCGAGGCGCCGGCCGCCCTCGCCGCCTCGACGAGGCGCGCTCCGGGATCTGAGACACCCGGCATCCCGGCGTCGCTGGTGAAGGCAAGCGTCGCTCCCCCGGCGAGGCGTCCCAGCAGGTCGCCCAGCCGCGCATCGGGCGAATGGTCGTGGTAGCTGACCGTCGGACGCTTCGCCCCGATGTGGGAGAGGAGTCGACGCGCAAGGCGCGTGTCCTCGGCGACAACCAGGTCCGCGCTGCGCAGTGCCTCGGCCGCGCGCGGAGTGAGGTCACCCAGGTTGCCGATCGGCGTCCCGACCACCAGCAGGCGACCAGCCATCCTCGCTAGCTCCCGCGCCGCGAGCCGGGACGGCGCCGAGGATAGAGGTGGTCGACGCCCGGCGTTCGCAGGCTGAGCTTGGCGACCGGCGGCATCTGGCGCTTGAACTCGTTCCGCGCCACGCGAGCGGCGACCCGCGTCACCAGCTGCGGGTCGAGGCCCCCCGCCACGCAGCGCTCGACGCTCCAGCGCCGGTCGACCAGCGCGAACAGGACCCGGTCCAGGTCGTCGTAGCCGGCACCCAGCTCGCCTTCATCGGTCTGGCCGGGCCACAGGTCCGCGGACGGCGCCTTGTCCAGGATCTCCTGCGGGACCCCGAGCGCGCCGGCTACTGCACGCAGCTGGCTCTTGTACAGGTCGCCGATCGGGGCGATCGCGCAGGCCATGTCCCCGTGCAGCGTGCCGTAGCCGAGCAGCGCCTCGGTCTTGTTGCTGGTCCCCGCCACCAGGGCATCGAAGGCGACCGACCGGTCGTAGAGCACGATCATCCGCTGACGGGCCATCACGTTACCGCGCCGCACCTGCATCGCCACCTCGTCCTCTCCGATCAGCAGGGCCAGCATCGGGTCGACCATGGGAGTGATGTCGACCTGCTCGGTCCGGCAGCCGAGGGCGGTCACGACGCGCATGGCATCGGCCTCCGAGTCCGGCGACGAGCTGTGGTAGGGCATCCGCACCGCCAGCAGGTTGTCGGCACCGATGGCCCGCGCCACGAGGAACGCAACCGTGGCCGAGTCGACGCCCCCGGAGAGGCCGACCACCAGCCGGTCGAAGCCGGTCTGACGGGCCTGGGAACGGATGAAGGCGGTGATGACCTCGACGGCGACCGGCGCGTCGATCTCCGGCATGGGGGCGCTCACGCCTCGCCCTCGTCGGGTGGGGCCGGCATCCCGGCTCGCTCGGCGATGATCCGATCCAGCTCCCGCCGGACCAGCTCGAGCCGCTCGTCGGAGAGGAGCGGCAGCCCGTAGCGCTGCATGCGCAGGTCGTCGGTGTCGATCGAGCCGAGGACCAGCGCCTCCTCGTACAGGGGGCCCTCCGCGATCGTCGACCCATCGGCTCCGAGGAGGCGCGAGCCGCCCCAGAAGGTGAGTCCCTCCTCGTTGCCGACCCGGTTGCAGAAGGCGACCGGCACCGTGCCCAGGAGCGCGTAGGTGTCCTGCATCTTGTGCCAGCCGGCGATCGCCGCCAGCCCGGCCGAACTGCCGGGAGCGCGTGCCGGACCGGCCGCCAGATTGACGAGCAGGCTGGCGCCGTCGAGCGCCTGGAGCATCGGCAGGCTGGCATGCCAGAAGTCCTCGCAGATGCTCAGGCCGATGCTGCCGATCGGCTCCCCCACCGGGTGGGTCCGGATCCGGTCTCCCGCGCGGGTGAAGCGGCCCTCGTCGAAGAGGCCGTAGGTCGGCAGGTAGACCTTGCGGTGCAGGCCGATCAGCTCCCCGTCGCGCAGCAGCGCGGCGCTGTTGCAGAACCGATGCGCGTCGGTCTCCTCGACGAAGCCGATGGCGAGCACGACGCCGGGTGCCTCGCGGCTGAGGGCCGCCAGGCGAGGGTCGTTGGCCGGCATCGCCACCTCCGGCACCAGGTCCGAGAGGAGGTAGCCACTCAGCGCCAGCTCCGGGAAGGCGACGAGCTGCGCCCCTTCGCCGACGGCGCGGCGCAGCCAGCCACGAGCCAGCTCGAGGTTGTCGTCGACCTCACCGAGGCGCGGGGCGTACTGCGCCAGCCCGATCCGGTACTCCACGCGGGAAGCCTAACGCGACGGCGGCCCAGCCAGGTTGGCGGCGCGCGCCGTCACTCAGGCGTGAGGCGGCCCAGGCTCCGAGAAGTGCGGACCCTCGACCCCCTCCGGCACCTCTTTCTTGTCGTCGGCCGCGCCGTCGACGCCGAGGGTCGCATCCTGCTGGGCGACCGTGACCTCCTCCACCTCGACCCGCGAGGGCAGGTCCTCGACCTTGATCGGGAAGTGGCAGGCGACTTTGTGGCCCGGCTCGAGCTCGATGAGCGGCGGCACCTCGATGGCACACTTCTCCTGCGCCTGGAAGCAGCGAGTCCGGAAGACGCAGCCGCTTGGCGGGTCGATCGGGCTTGGAAGGTCGCCGTGGAGGACGATCCTGGTCTTGCGTCGTGCCTGGCGAGCCGGATCCGGGATCGGCACCGCCGAGAGCAGCGAGTGCGTGTATGGGTGGAGCGGCGCCGAGTAGAGCACCTCCCGCGACGCGGTCTCCATGATCTTGCCGAGGTACATCACCGCGACGCGGTGGGAGATCTGGCGAACGACGGCGAGGTCGTGGGCGACGAACAGGTAGGCGATGCCGAACTCTCGCTGCAGGTCACGCAGCAGGTTGAGGATCTGGGCCTGGATCGAGACGTCGAGGGCCGAGACCGGCTCGTCGCACACGATCAGCTTCGGCTTCAGGGCGATCGCCCTGGCGACCCCGATCCGCTGGCGCTGCCCGCCCGAGAACTCGTTCGGGTAGCGGTTGTAGTGCTCCGGGTTCAGGCCGACGCGATCCATCAGCTCCAGCACCGCCTGCTTGACCCCGCCCGGCGGCTCCACCTCCTGGATCTTGAACGGGGCGCTGATGATCGCCCCGACCGTGTGGCGCGGGTTCAGGGCGTTGTACGGATCCTGGAAGATCATCTGCGCCTTGCGCCGGATCGGCGTCAGCGCTTTCGCTGAGAGGCTCTGGACCTCCTGGCCGTCGATCTCGACACGGCCTCCGGTCGGCCGCACCAGCATCAGGATCGACCTCGCCGCGGTCGTCTTGCCGGACCCGCTCTCGCCGACGAGACCCAGTGTCTCGGCGGCGCCCAGGTTCAGGTCGATGCCATCGACCGCCTTCACCGCCCCGATGGTGCGGGGGATGATTCCCCGTGAGCGAACGGGGAAGTGCGTCCGGAGCTCGGAGACGCGCAGGACCTCCCTGCCGGCCTCGACCGTCACTGCGGGCCTCCCGCCAAAATCTGCTTCACGTCGCGCGAGATCTGCTGCCGCTCCTCGATCTTCAGGTGGCAGCGCACGAAGTGGTCGGGATCGGACTCCAGCAGCTCGGGGCGAACGGTCTTGCAGGCGTCGCCCGGGACGCGCTCCCAGTAGTCGCAGCGGGGTTGGAAGACGCAGCCCTTCGGCAGCTTGATGGGTGACGGCGGGTTGCCGCGAATCGGGTCGAGCCGCTCGGGCAGCTTGCGGTCCATGCGTGGGATCGAGGAGAGCAGCCCGAGTGTGTACGGCATCTCGGGCAGGTCGTAGAGTGCCGCCGTCGAGGCGAGCTCGACGATCCGGCCCCCGTACATGACCGCGACATCGTCGGCGACGTCGGCGACGATCCCCAGGTCGTGAGTGATCAGGATGACCGTTGTCCCGAACTCGCCCTGCAGGCGCGAGATCAGCTCGAGGATCTGCGCCTGGACGGTGACGTCGAGTGCCGTCGTCGGCTCATCGGCGATGAGCAGCTGCGGGGAGTTGATCAGGGCCATGGCGATCATCACGCGCTGCCGCATGCCGCCCGAGAGCTGATGGGGATAAGCATCGATGCGCCGCTCGGGCGCCGGGATGCCGACGTGCTTCAGCATCTCGAGCGTCTCGCGACGCGCCGCCGACTTTGCGAGCGACCGATGCGCCTGGATTGCCTCGACGATCTGGTCGCCGATCCGGTAGAAGGGGTGCAGGCTCGACATCGGGTCCTGGAAGATCATTGCGATCTCCGAGCCCATGAGCTCCTGGACCTCGGCCTGCGGCAGGCGAATCAGCTCCTGTCCGTCGAGCCAGATCTCGCCGGTGACCTTCGCCGCCTTCCGGTTGACGAGGCCCATGATCGCCTGGGCGGTGACGCTCTTGCCCGAGCCCGACTCACCGACGATCGCCAGCGTCTTGCCGCGCTCCAGGGTGAGCGAGACGCCATCTACCGCCTGGACGAGGCCGTCCTCGGTGGGGAAGGTGACGGAGAGGTTGTTGACGGTGAGGAACGGCCGGTCGAGTGAGCCGGCGACCGGCATGTCGCTGATCGGCAGGTCGCTGATGGAGGATGTCATGTGATGCGCACGCGCGGGTCGATCACCGCGTAGAGCACATCCACAACCATGTTCGCGAAGATGATGATCGATGCCGTCAGCATCAGGAGCCCGCTGATCACCGGCAGGTCTGACCCGGTGACCGAGCTGACCGCGAGCGAGCCGAGCCCCGGCAGGCTGAAGATGTTCTCCGAGATGATGGCGCCGCCCAGCAGGCCGGCGAGGTCCAGGCCGGCCGCCGTGACGATAGGGGTCAGGCCCGCCCGCAGCGCGTGCTTGACCACGACCCTGCGCTCCCGCAGGCCCTTGGCGCGCGCGGTCCGGACGTAGTCGTCACCGAGCACCTCCAGCACCTGGTTGCGCGTCAGGCGGATGTAGAACGCCGCGTACAGGCTCGCCAGCACGATCCACGGCAGGAGCATCGTCTGGAAGAACTGGAATGGGTTCTCCCACGGCGAGATGTACGAGGGGAAGGGCAGCCACGCCCATTTGATGATGACGAAGAAGATCAGCACCAGCCCGATGAAGAACGACGGCATCGAGTAGCCGACGAGGGAGATCCCCATGATGAGCCGGTCGGCCCACTTTCCGCGGTTGAGCGCGGCGATGATACCCAAGGTCAGGCCGAAGAAGATCCAGATGATGAAGGCCCCGATCGCAAGGAAGAACGTGGTGGGGGCCGCACGGGAGATGATCGACATCACCTCCTCATGTCGAGTGAAGGAGTAGCCGAGGCACGGAGCTTCGCACTCGATCGGCTGGGGCGACTCGGGGGAGAAGGTGCGCCCGACGAAGATGCCCGACACGAACTTGACGTACTGGGTCAGGATCGGCTCATCGAGGCCGAGGCGATGGCGGTTCTGCTCGATGATGATCGGCGTGCAGGCCTTCCCGCACGTGAGCCGGGCGGGGTCGCCAGGCACGAGCGTGAAGAGGAAGAAGACGGAGATGCTGAGGAGGAACAGCAGCAGGATCATGCTGAGCACTCGGCGAACCAAGTATGCGAACACCCTGTCTGCCCTCCGATCGCGATTTCCGGTGGCGAAAGGTTGCGTCCCCGGGGGAGCGGTCTCGCCGCTCCCCCGGGGACCTGAACGCTAGTTCCTAACTACGCTGGTTTGTTCCCCTACGGGAGGACGTACATCTGACCGTACGGCCACGAGCCGTAGGCGGACCAGCGATAGGCGGGTGCGACCTTCGTGCCGGCCAGCGTCTGGCTCAGCCCGAAGAAGGTCGGGATGATGTAGACGTTCTCGGACGCCTTCTTGTTCAGCGCCTGCCACAGGGTCGCCTGCTTTGCGCGGTCGAGCTCTGTCGCTGCTGCCTGAACTTCGGCGTTGATGTCGGGATCATCCAGCTGGGAGAGGTCCCAGCCACCGACCTGGGTGAGGAGCGGAGGGATGACGGTCGAGGCGTTCGGCCAGTCAGCGCCCCATCCAGCGGTGCCGAAGTCGCCGGGGTTCCCCGGATCGAAGACGACGCTGTAGTAGATGCCGGGCTCGATCGGATTCGGCGTGACAGTGATGCCAGCCTCACCCAGTGACTGGATGACGATCGCGGCCGTCTGCTGGTTGGTCGGGGTGTCGGGGAAGTTGAAGGTCAGCGACGGTGCTGCTTCGCCCGAATCCGCGATCAACTGCTTGGCAAGCTCGGGGTCGCCGGAGTCCGGGATGGGCTCCCCGAAGAAGCTGTCCCAGAAGCCGGTTGGAGCATAGTCCTGCCCGATGTTCGGCTTGATCAGCCCGTCGGCGAACTCGCCGGCGAACTCGCCGCCGATGTTCAGACGGATGGCTTCACGGTCGAGCGCGACCGCCATGGCCTGCCGGATCTTGACGTTCGGGACCTTGTTGACGTCGATGTAGTAGTACCGCGAGTACGGATCGAAGCCGCTGATTGCGCGACCTTCGAAATCAGGGTTCGCGGTCTGATTGTCCGCGAAGATCAGGTCCAGGTTCTCGGGCTGCACGTTGCCGTACTGCACCGCGTACTGGTCATTGCCCGAGGCGGCGATGAGCCGCTGGTCGAGCACCTTCGGGTCGATCCCGAAGTCGATCTCCCACTTGTCGGGATAGGCACCGCGGTAGCCATCGCTTGCCGGATCCCAAGCGTCGTTCCGGACGAGGACCATCTTGCCACCGTTGCCGGTGGAATAGCTCTCGAACTTGTAGGGACCCGAGGCCACGGCCAGAGAGCCGGGCTGCCCGTAGGTCTCGCCCGTGTCGGCGTCTGCCGGGACCGGGGAGAAGCCGAGCGTCACGGTGTAGTTGAAGTCCGCGACCGGCTTGTTCAGGTTGAAGGTGATCGTCTTGCCCTCGCAGGTGACGGCCTGGTCGAACAGATCCTGGCCCACGCCGGTGTAGGGACCCTTGTAGGACGAGGACCCATCCGCGTCGGTCGGGATGTCGAGGTAGGCGACCGCGTAGGTCGGACCCTGGTTGATGACGTCGGTTGCGAACGTCCGCGAGACACCGTACTTGACGTCCTCGCAGGTGATGTCCGCGCCAGTGTCGAACGTGACACCGTCCTTGAGCGTGAAGCTCCAGGAAGTCGCGTCGGCGTTCGGCGTCCCGAGGTCGGTTGCCAGGTCCGGAGTCAGCGAGGTGCCTTCCACGGCGTCCGGCGAGAACTTGTAGGCGGTGAGCGACCGATAGACGGTGCCGCCGAAGAGGGCGAGGTCCTCACCGGTATACATGCGCTGCGGGTCGATCTGGTCGATCTGCTCGGCCTGTGTCAGGACGAAGATCGTTCCGCCGGCCTGCGGGCCTCCTGACGGGCCGGCGCTTTCCCCGCCCGTCTCGCTTGTCGACGCGCTTGGGCTCGTGCCGGGACCACAGGCTGCCAGCGTGAGCACGGCGGCGAAGCCAAGGGCCAAGGCACGGGACACCCGTACGTCTAATCTGACCATGTTCCATCCTCCAACGAGTTGGGCCCGGGAAGTCCCGGCGCAAGTTAATACGGCGGATGATACACGCAGACACCGTGCGCGACGCAAGTGTCAGCGGCTGCATGCCACCGATCTGAGTTCAAGGCCGAATCAGTGAATGGCCTTGGGGTCGAGTGCATCTCGCAGCGAGTCTCCCAGGAGGTTGAACGAGACCACCAGGATGACAAGCAGGGTACCGGGAATGAACAGGTAGGTCGGGACGACGTTGAAGTAGCTCACCGAATTGGCGAGCATGCGACCGAACGTCGTCTCAGGCGGGAGCACGCCAACGCCGAGGAACGAGAGCGCCGCCTCGGTCCCGATGTACGCCGGCAGCGTGAGCGTCGCGTAGACGAGGATCGGCGCCCACAGGTTCGGGAGGATCTCGGTGAAGAGGATCCGGCGCTTGCTCGACCCCATCGCGACCGCCGATTCAACGAATTCGCGTTCGCGCAGGCTGAGCACCTGTCCGCGCACGATGCGGGCGAGGTACGGCCAGCCGAAGACGCTGAGGACGAGGATGAGGTAGAGGATCCGCGATGGGTTGCCATCGGGGACTCCCAGGTCGGTGAGGCGCTGGGTGAGTGCCCCGGAGAGCGCCAGGATGATGAGCAGGAACGGGAAGGCGAGGACCAGGTCCATCACGCGCCCGATGATATTGTCGGTCCACCCGCCGGTGTAGCCAGCCACGATGCCGACGACAGTCCCGATCGCAACGGTGATGGCCGTCGCGCTGGTCGCGATGAGGAGGGAGATCCCCAGGCCCCAGACGAGCTGGCCCATGATGTCTCGCCCGGTCCCCCATTCGACCCCGAGCGGATGCGTGGCGCTGATGCCGCCCCAGTCGCCGATGGGCTTCCCTCCCGCCTCGCCGATCGCCGATGCGTCGAACGTGACGGAGGGGTCGGAGATGATCAGACGGCCAAAGATGGCGAGGCCGAAGTACAGGATCAGGACAATAAGGCAGACCATCGCCAGGCGGTCCCGCCGAAGGCGCGCCCAGATGATCTGGCGCAGGCTCCGGCCACCCGTCAGCGCTCCCCCGCTCTGGAAGCCGGCAGCCTGCTCCTGGACGGCGGTCATGGCGGGGAGGGTATCACAGCAGTCCAGCCCATCCCGTCACGGCTCGGGATCGACCGCCGGCACCGGTCGCCAGCGCAGGTCCGGACGACGAGCCGCCGTCGCCTCGTCGAGGCGGCCGACCGGCGTGGTCAGCGGCGCACGCTTCAGCGCCTCCGGTTCGGACTCCGCGCGTCGCGCGATGTCGTGCATCACGTCTACGAATACGTCGAGGGTTTCAAGCGACTCTGTCTCGGTCGGCTCGATCATGAGTGCCTCCTCAACGATCAGCGGGAAGTAGATCGTGGGCGGATGGATGCGGTGGTCGAGGATCGCCTTGGCGATGTCCAGCGTGCTGACCCCGTGCTGCCGCTTCTGGCGCCGACCCGAGAAGACGACCTCGTGCTTGCAGATGCGGTCGTAGGGCAGGTCGAAGGCATCGGCCAGGCGAACGCGCAGGTAGTTGGCGGCCAGCACCGCGTCGTTGCTCACCTCGCGCAGCCCATCCCCGCCGTTGCTGCGGATATAGGTGTAGGCGCGCACGAACATGCCGAAGTTGCCGGTGAAGGCCCGGACCTTGCCGATGCTCTCCGGCCGCGCTCCCGGCTCCTCCAGCCCAAAGCGCGCCCCGGGCGTCGTTTTCCCGGACCAGGCGTTGCGCCGAACCTCGTCCGCATCGCCGGCGACCAGCAGTGGAAGCGGGGTGGGCAGGAAGGGGGCGAGGCGAGCGCTGACGCCAACCGGGCCGGCGCCGGGGCCTCCCCCGCCGTGTGGCGTCGAGAAGGTCTTGTGCAGGTTGAAGTGCATCACGTCGAAGCCGGCCTCGCCGGGCCGGAAGCGCCCGAGGATGGCGTTCAGGTTGGCGCCGTCCATGTAGGCGATGGCACCCGCCCCCTGGACCGCGGCAACGACCTGGTCGATCTGGTCCTCGAAGATGCCGAGGGTCGAGGGGTTGGTGATCATGAGCGCGGCGGTGTCCGGGCCGAGGGCGGCGCGCAGGGCGTCGAGGTCCATCCCGCCCCGCGAGTTGGACGGGATCGTGACGGCGGTGTAGCCGACCATCGTGGCGGTCGCCGGGTTCGTCCCGTGCGAGCTGTCGGGCACGAGGACCTTGGTGCGCTGCTCACCCTCCCCGCGCGATCGATGGTAGGCCCGCGCCATGAGGAGCCCGGTCAGCTCGCCGTGAGCGCCGGCGGCGGGCTGCAGGCTGATGGCGGCGAAGCCGCTGATCTCCTTGAGCAGGTCAGCCAGCAGCCACTCCAGCTCGAGGCTGCCCTGGGCCAGTGCATCGGGGTCGAGCGGGTGCGACTCCGCCAGGCCGGGGAGTCGAGCCGCCCACTCGTTGACCTTGGGGTTGTACTTCATGGTGCACGAGCCCAGTGGATAGAAGCCCAGCTCGATGGCGTGGTTCAGGTGGCTGAGCCGATTGAAGTGGCGCAGCAGGTCGAGCTCGGCGACCTCCGGCAGGTGAGGCGCCGTCGCGCGCGAGGCCGTCTCGGGGATCGATGGCTGGCTGCTCGCGGCGGCGCGCGCGGTGCTGGAAGGCGACGGGTAGCGGACCCCGCGCCGGCCAGGTCGCGAGGCGTCGAAGACGAGCGGCTCGATGATCGTCAGCGCCTCCCCCGCCTCGGGGGAGGTGAACGCCGCGCCGCGGCCCGAGGGGTCGCCGGCTGCCGGCCGTTCGAGCACGCTCACCGGGTCGACCCCAGCGCCTCGACCAGGGCCTCGATATCGGCGTCGGTCGTCAGCTCGGTCGCGGCCAGCAGGAGCGTATCCGCCAGCTCGGGATAGTCTCGCTCCAGGAGGTAACCCGCCACGATCCCCGATTCAGCCATCGCCGCGTGGCGGCGGGCCGCGTCGGGAACGCGGATCGCGACCTCTGCGAAGTAGGGGCCGCTGAAGCGCCGCTGCCCGAGGCCGGCCGCTTCGATCGCGGCGGCGACGTGGCGGGCCTGCGTGGCCGACAGGTCGGCGATCTCGCGCAGTCCCTCCGGCCCCACGGCCGACAGGAACGTCGCGGCGGCGAGAGCGCACAGCGCCTGGTTGGTGCAGATGTTGCTGGCCGCCTTCTCGCGCCGGATGTGCTGCTCGCGGGCCTGGAGGGTCAGCACGTATCCCTTGCGCCCCTGCCCGTCGCGGGTTGCGCCGACCAGGCGGCCTGGCATCTGGCGCACCGACTCCATGCGCGCCGCCATCAGGCCCACGTACGGGCCGCCGTAGGAGGGCGGGATGCCGAGTGGCTGTCCCTCGGCGGCCACGATGTCGGCGCCGTAGGAACCTGGAGCGGAGAGCAGGGCGAGTGACGTCGGCTCGACCACCGCCACCAGCAGCGCGCCGGCCGCGTGAGCGGCGTCGGCCAGCTGCGCCATCGGCTCGATGCCGCCGAACATGTTCGGCTGCTGGGCGATCAGGCAGGCACAGTCGTCCTTCAGCGCCTCGGCGGCGGCGTCCAGTGGCGTCAGGCCGCTCGCCCCGTCAGCCACGTCGGCGCCCACCTCGACGATCTCGATTCCCGGCCCGGTGCAGTAGGTGGCGAGGACGCGGCGCACCTGTGGGTTCACCGCCGTTGAGACCGCCACCCGATGGCGACCGGTGAGCCGGCACGCCATCAGCGCCGCCTCGGCGGTGGCCGTCGCACCGTCGTAGTGCGATGCGGTGGCGACCTCCATGTCGGTCAGCTCGCAGATCAGCGACTGGAACTCGTAGATGCTCTGCAGCGTCCCCTGGCTGACCTCGGGCTGGTAGGGCGTGTACGAAGTCGAGAATTCCGCGCGACCGATCACCTCGCTCACCACCGACGGGACGAGGTGGCGGTAGACGCCGGCCCCCAGGAAGCTGACGGCCGGGATGCGGTTGCGCCCGGCGAGGCGGGCGAGCTCGGCGCGGACCTCCTGCTCAGCGAGGGGTGCGGGCAGCTCGAACCGATGCGCGCGGTCGGAGGTGGGGATATCGGCGAAGAGGTCGTCGACCGAGCCGACCCCGATCACGGCGAGCATCCGCTCGCGGTCGGCGGCGGTGTGCGGCGAGTAAGACATCAGCCGGCGGTGAGCTCCGCGTAGGCGGCCGCGTCGAGGAGCTTCTCCATCTCTGCAGGGTCGGCGAGCGTGACCTTCGCGATCCATCCGGCCCCGAAGGGATCGCTGTTGAGCAGCTCGGGGCTCGCCCGCAGGGTGGCGTTGACCTCGGCCACCTCTCCGGAGACCGGCGCGAACAGGTCGCTCACGGCCTTCACGCTCTCGACGACGCCGAAGCTCGCGAACTGAGCCAGGCTCGCGCCGAGCTCCGGAAGCTCAACGTAGACGATGTCACCCAGCTCGTCGGCGGCAAAGCTGGTGATGCCGATGACGGCGGCCGAGCCTTCGACGCGGACCCACTCGTGCTCACGGGAGTAGCGCCGATCGTCGGGGAAGGTCGTGGGCATCGGGCTCCTTCGTGGGCAGTTCGGTGGTCGCGCCTCAGGCAGCGTCCGGCTTTGGGCGTCGGTAGAACGGCAACTTTACCTGCTCGGCAGGGTGCGGGCGCTCGCGGACGAGCACCTCGACCTGCTCGCCAACCGCAGCGGCGGCCGCGGGGAGGTAGGCCATCGCGATCCGCTCACCGAGCGTCGGCGACAGCGTCCCGCTGGTCACCACCCCGACCTCTGCGCCGTCGATCAGCACCGGATAGCCGTGGCGGCCGATCGCCTCGTCGCGCATCACCAGGCCGACCAGCTTCCGCTGCGGACCGGTCTGCTGCACCGCGGCCAGCGCGCCACGTCCCACGAACTCGCCCTTCTCCAGCTTGACCACGCGGCCGAGGTTGGCCTCGTACGGATTGACCGATCGGTCGAGCTCGTTCCCGTACAGCGGCATCCCCGCCTCCAGGCGAAGCGTGTCCCTGCTGCCGAGCCCGCACGGCTGGAGACCCAGGTCCGCGCCGGTCGACACCAGCGCATCCCACAGGCGCTGGGCGCGTCGGGCGGCGCAGAAGAGCTCGAAGCCGTCCTCTCCGGTGTAGCCGGTGCGCGCCACCAGGCACTCGGTCCCGGCGACCCGGCCCGGCATCGAGCGATAGTTGCCCAGCCCGCTGAGGTCCACATCGGTCAGCCGGCTCAGTAGCTCCGCGGCGCGGGGACCCTGCGGCGCGATCAGGGCCGTCTCGTCGGAGCGGTCCGCCAGCGAGATGTCGAAGTCGCCGTGGGCCACCAGTGACTCAAGGTGCGCCAGCACCGCATCGTGGTTGGCGGCGTTGCATACGATCAGGTAGCCGTCCTCGACCCGGTACACGATCACGTCGTCGATGATCCCGCCGTCGGCCGCGCACAGCATGGAGTACTGGGCCTGCCCCGGCTCCAACAGGCCGGGATCGCTGACGAACGCGTAGCGGGCAAAGGCCAGTGCCTCCGACCCTGACAGGTGCAGCTCGCCCATGTGCGACAGGTCGAAGAGGCCGACGGCACCGCGCACGGTCCGGTGCTCCTCGATGATCGAGGTGTACTGCACCGGCATCTCATAGCCGGCGTACGGGACCATCCGCGCCTCGAGCGCAAGGTGGGCAGCGTGCAGCGGCGTATGACGCAGCAGGGCGGGGGCCTCGGTCACGATGGTGCTCCCCGGACCACCAGCTCCGCCATCTCGGCGCGCGCGGAAAGGATCTCGGCGGCGCGCTGCACGACCCCGCGCTCGGTGGCGTGGTTCATCACCCGCAGCGCCTCGTCGATGTGCACCCAGCGGACCTCGTCGAACTCATGGTCGTGGTCCTCCAGGCGGCCGCCGATCGGATGCATCAGGAAGAAATGGACGGTCTTGTGGAAGCGCGTCCGGCCGTGGACGAAGAAGTATTTGATGGCGCTGATCGGCTCCTCGATCTCGACCTGCAGGCCCGTCTCCTCCCGCGTCTCGCGGATGGCGGTCTCCGCCAGCGTCTCGCCCGAGTCGGGCGTGCCCTTGGGCAGGGCCCACAGGGGCGGCTGGCGCCGGCGAACCAGGACGATCTCGAGGCGACCGCCCTCACTGCGGTGGACGACTCCGCCGGCCGAGGTTGCTCGGGCGGAACGCAGCGCGGGCACCCGCGCCGCTACGCGCGACGGGCGCGCGGAAGCCCGAGCGACAGGAGGGCGCGACGCGGGCTGACGCGGCCGACGCTGCCGACCGACGGGAAGCGGAAGCGACTCGTCGGTGAACGGAGGGCGGCGATGGTCGGCGCGCGATGGTGCGCGAACGATGAGGCGTGGTAGATCAGCGAGGAGGTCCTCAGGCCGAGGGTCCGCCCGCGACCGGCTGCGCGTCGTGCCCCGAAGTCGATCGCGGGATGGGAGACGAACCGGGCCGTCAGACTCGCGCGCATGGCTGGCATTGTACGCGGCGCCGCAGCCGGCGCAAGCAGTTGGGCGATCCTCACCTTCGTTCGGCGAGAAGCTCCCGGTAGAGCGAGACGATGCTGGCGATCCGGGTCGCCACGTCGAAGCGTTCGGCCCCGGCGACGGCGGCCGCGGCCATCGCGCCACGGCGAGCGGGGTCGCGCAGCAGGCCTCGGATGGCGGCGGCCAGCCGCATCCGTCGCTCAGCCGCCGGCTCGGCCGGGACGATCAGCCCATCCACCCCGTCCCGCACCGAGTCGCTGACGCCGGGGCCGGCGAGGGCCACCACCGGCAGCCCCACCGCGAGCGCCTCGGCCAGAACGAGCCCCTGCGTCTCGGTGCGTGACGCCCCGACGAAGAGGTCTGCCCCCTTGGCCAGCGACAGCGCCTCGCTGCGCGGACGTTGGCCGGTGAAGTGCACCCGGCCGGCCAGGTCGGGCTGCGCGGCCCGCTCACGCAGCGAGGCCTCAGATGGGCCGCCGCCGATCATCAGCAGGCGGATCTCGGCCCCGCCGGACGCGACCTCGGCGAAGGCATCCACGGTCAGGTCCACGCTCTTCTCCGGCGCCAGACGGCCGAGGGTCACCACCACCAGCGCCTCGGCTGGCCATCCGGCCTGCGGCCGGGGGTCGACGGCTGGCAGCTTCGCGAGCGCGGCGACCTCGATCCCGGTCGGGATCGTCCGGACCACGGTCGGGTGCCTCGCTCCAAGGCGGTCGCGGATCTCGCTCGACAGCTCGCTGCCCGGAGCCACGACCGCCGCGCAGCCCCGCCAGAACCGCAGCAGGTAGGCGTCCATCAGCCCGGACCCCGGACCCGCCAGCGGACCCAGGTAATGACGGTAGTCGCCGAAGCGGGTGTGATGCGTGAAGACCAGCGGAACGCCGAGCCGTCGAGCCAGGCGTCGTGCCATCAGCCCGGAGCTGAACGGCGACTGGGCGTGGATGATCTGCGGGCTGAAGGCGGCGGCCTCCTCGAGCGCCGCGGACGGGAGCGGCCACGGCACCCGGTAGCCCGCCGGTGCCGGACCCGGCACCTGGAAAGATGGGAGCCAGACCACGCGGGGGTCGGGCCCCAGTGCGCCGGCGGTCCCCGGATCCGTACCCTCGGCCGGCCGTGGCACGACCAGCAGCACCTCGTGTCCCGCCACCTCCAGCCCGCGAGCGAGCGCCTCGGTCGAGACCGTCACCCCGGAGAGGTACGGCAGGTACGTCTCGCCAAAGATCGCGATGCGCAGCGGCTGATCGCCCCTCATGGCAGCTTGCCGGCGGCCGTCTCGACGGGCCGGATCTCTCCTCGCTCCGGGTCACGAACGCCGGGAAAGAACAGCAGCGCCCCCATCAGAACCGAACCGATCGTGCCGGCCAGGATCAGGGTCGATTCGGGCCCGATGGCGCCCGCAACGGGCCCGGTCAGCGCGAACGAGACCGGGGTCAGGCCGATCGAGACCAGCCAGTCGAGGCTCGAGACCCTGCCGAGCAGATCGCGTGGAACGAGCTGCTGGAGCATCGTGATCCAGATGATCTGGCCCAGCTCGAAGAGGGACGCTACCGCCGCGGAGACGAGCAGGGCGTGCCAGAGCTCGGTCATCAGGCCGAAGCCGGCGATGAGCAGCACCCCCAGCGTCCAGGAGAGGTACATCGCCGTCACGCGCCGGCGCGGCTGACCCAGCTGCCCGACCGCGATCGCCGTCAGCACCGACCCGACGCCCCCCACCGCGAAGATCGCGCCGAGCGCATCGGCGCCCAGCTCGAGCCGGTTCTTGACGAGGAACGGCAGGAGGGCCTGCTCGGGGCCCACGAACACGAGCAGGCTGAGCATCGCCGAGACGAGCGTGGCCCACACCCAGGGAGTGGCCCGCACGAAGGCGACGCCTTCGCGGACCTCGACCACCGTCTGGCGAAAGCCGTGCTCCACCACCACGCGACGCGGACGCGGGGCGATGGCCAGGATGGCGAGGGCGGAGACCAGGAAGCTGCCGGCGTCGAACAGGAAGGCAGCCCCGGATCCGATGGCCGCCACCGTGAAGCCACCGATCGCGGGGCCGATGAGGCGGATGCTGAGCGGCCGAATCAATCCGTTCAGCGCGTTGGCCTGGGCCAGCTGATCCTCAGGCAGCAGGTCGGGCACGATGGCGGTCGAGGCCGGATTGAAGAACGCGTCACCCAGCCCGACAAACGCGATCAGCCCAATGACGTGCCACAGCTCGAGCACGCCGAGCACCGACATGACCCCCATCAGCCCAATCGCCAGCGCGCGGACCAGGTCGGCGGCGACCATCAGCAGACGGCGGTCGTACCGGTCGCTGAAGACGCCGCCGATGACGACGAAGAGGACCAGCGGCAGGGTCCACGCCAGGCCGACCAGGGAGAGGGCGGTCGGGACGTTGCTGATCTGGTAGACCTGCCACGCCAGCGCCACGTAGAAGAAGCCGTCGCCCAGCATCGAGATGAGCGAGCCGCCGGTCAGCAGCGCGTAGTCGCGCTCGGCGAGCGGCCGGAGGATGCGCATCCCCTTCAGTCGGCGGCGCCAGGATGCCGGGATGGGGAGCATCGGTCACCTGCGCCGGCGGATCTTTGATGGTGGGCGATACTGGACTCGAACCAGTGACCTCACGGATGTGAACCGTGCACTCTAACCAGCTGAGCTAATCGCCCCACGGGGCCTCGCAGTATACCGATTAGCCCCCGCCCCTCAATCGTCGGCGGCGGTGAGCCGGGCCGCCAGGTCCGCTGTTGAGAGGCCGTCGATCATGTAGCGCTTGGTCCGCGAGCGTGCTCCGCCCACCAGGGTGATGGCCGAGCGCGGCACACGCAGCGCCCGCGCGAGGAGTGCGAGGACCGCGACGTTGGCTTCGCCATCGGAGGGTGGCCGAGTAACCCTGACGTGGAGCACGCCGGCCGCAAACAACCCAACCCGATCGGCTTCGGCGCGGGGCGTGACGCGGACGCTGAGCTCGACGGTCGGCACCGGCTAACGGCGCACGACCTGGAGCAGCAGCCCGAGCACCAGCAGCACGATGAATGGCGCCCAGTCGAGGCCGCCGGTCGGCGGCATCAGCCGTCGGATGGGGGCGAGGATCGGCTCCGTCGCCTGGTAGATGAAGGCGACCAGGCCACCCCCGCCGCTGGGGGCGAGCCAGCTGACGACGACCCGGGCGATCACCAGCAGCATCAGCACGCTGATCAACAGCTGGAGGAAGTTGACGATCACAAGTGGCATCTCGACTTCGAGGATAGCAGCGCGGTCAGGCGGGCCGTGGCCCGAAGATCGCCGTTCCGATGCGGACCAGGGTCGCCCCCTCGGCCACCGCCGCATCGGCGTCGGCGGTCATCCCCATCGACAGCTCGGGGAGTGGACGGCCGCTCAGCTGCTGCAGGGCATCGCGCAGGCGTCGCAGGGTCGCGAACGCCCGGCGTGACTCGGCAGGAGGAGCGCCGGCCGGCCCGATGGTCATCAACCCCACCAGCCGGAGCGCGACGAGGTCGGCAATCGCCGCCGACAGCGGGCCCGGCCTGAGCACCGCCGACTCGAACCAGTCGAGGGCGAAGCCGGCCTTGCTCCCCTCCCCGGTGACGTTGACCTGGAGGAGGGCCATCGGAGTGAGGGATTCCTCGCCCGCGATGCGGTCAAGGCGGGCAAGCAGGTCGAGCGCATCGACCGAGTGGATGGCGGCGAACCCACGCACCGCCGGCCGCGCCTTGTTGGCCTGCAGGCGGCCGACGAGATGCCACTCGGCGTCGGGCGCAGCCGCGACCTTTGGGATCGCCTCCTGGACCCGGTTCTCGCCGAAGCGGCCGAGACCGGCGGCCATCGCCTCCCGAATCACACCGAACGGAAAGCCCTTGGTGACCGCCACCACCCGGACCGCGGCGGGGTCCCGGCCGGCTGCCTCGGCCGTGGCGTGCAGCCGCATCAGCAGCCGGTCGTGACGAGAGCGGATCAGCTCTGCGGTGAGCGGAGGCTCGTCAATCGGCAGCATCGGACGGGGGCGTCGCGCAGATGCGAACGCCCCGGCCGCTCGGCCGGGGCGTATCGGTCCATGAGAGCGCTATTCGCTCTTGCGACGAAGGAAGGAGGGGATGTCGAGGTCGGTCTCGCCGTAGGTCGGCCGGTCGAGGCCGGCGCCGCGCACCGAGATCGGCTGCCGATCGCTGCTTGGCGTGGCCGGCGCGGCCGGCTTCTCGCTGGCGGCGAACGGCGACGCCTCCGGCATCTGGTCCTCGAGCGCCTGCCGCTCGGCGCGGTCGCGCTCGATCTCGGCCAGGATCTCGCGGCTCCGCTCGTCGAGCGACGCCTCGATGCCGGTGGCAACCTCGCTCGCGGCGGTGACGGCGCGCGGCTGCGGCCGCGCCTTGCGAGTGGCGTCGAAGCCGGTGGCGATGACGGTCACCTTGACCTCGTCGCGCATCCGGTCGTCGATCACGGTGCCGAAGATGATGTTGGCCTCGGGGTCGGCGGCCTCCTTGATGACCTCGGCCGCCTCGTTGACCTCGAACAGGCCCAGGTCGCTGCCGCCGGTCACGTTGAAGAGGATGCCGCGCGCGCCGGTGATGTTGACCTCGAGCAGCGGGCTCATGACCGCCGCGCGAGCGGCCTCGACGGCCCGGTTGTCGCCGGTGCCGATGCCGATGCCCATCATGCTCGAGCCCGCGTCGCGCATGATCGTCTTGACGTCGGCGAAGTCGAGGTTGATGAGGCCGGGCACGGTGATCAGGTCGCTGATCCCCTGCACGCCCTGGCGCAGTACGTCATCCACCACCCGGAAGGCGTCGAGGATGCTCGTCTTCTTGTCGACCACCTCCCGCAGCCGATCGTTCGGGATGGTGATCAGGGTGTCGCACTTCTCCTTGAGCAGCTCGCTGAACTGCTCGGCCACCAGCTTGCGGCGGACGCCCTCGAAGCTGAACGGCTTGGTGATGACGCCGACGGTCAGCGCGCCCAGGTCCTTGGCGATCTCGGCGATGACGTGGGCCGCTCCGGAGCCGGTGCCGCCGCCCATGCCGGCGGTGATGAAGATCATGTCGGCGTCCTTGAGCGCCTCGTAGATCTTCTCGCTGTCCTCCTCGGCCGCGCGCTGGCCGACCGATGGATCCGCCCCGGCGCCGAGCCCGCGGGTCAGCTTGTCGCCGATCCGGATCTTGTGTGGGGCGTCGCTCTGCAGGAGTGCCTGGGCGTCGGTGTTCACCGCGATGAACTCGACGCCCATCATCTCGGCGCGAATCATGCGGTTGACGGCATTCGAACCGCCGCCACCGACCCCGATGACCTTGATCAGTGCGAAGTGCTCGGCGTCCGAACGGAGCGGCATGAGGGGTTCTCCTGCACAAGGTGCTGGCTGCTTGCTGGGCGAACCCGGAGCTCGCTCGGGTTTGACCGATTCTAACGACCCCGCCGAGGCGGCGTGGCCGATTTATCCACATCCGCCCGCCGAGTTGTCCACAGGCGGTGAATTCACGGTGGAGGGATCGGCGGTTGCTCCACATTCGCCGCCCACGATGGCTCCCGATCAGCCCGGGAAGAGCCCTCGCAGCCAGTCCACGAAGCGGCCGACCCCGCCGCTCAGCGGCGAGCCGGTGGTGAAGCTGATGGGCTCGCTGCCGATGTGGTGCGCGCCCCACAGCAGCAGACCGATCGGGGTGCTGAAGGCGGGATTGGAGAGCTGATCCATCAGCCCCCCGACGCCCTGTGGCGCCGCCACCCGGACCGGCATCTGCAGGACCTCGCGGGCGAGCTCCGCGACGCCGCCCAGGCGTGCGCCGCCTCCGGTCAGCACCACCCCGGCCGGGAGCATGCCGGCATGGCCGGAGCGTTTGATCTCCTCGCCGATGAGCGAATAGATCTCGCCCATGCGGGCCTCGATGATCTCGCACAGCTTCTTGCGCTGGATCGTCTGCCCGCCGCCCTCGCCCAGGACGGCGACGTTCAGCAGCTCCTCCGGCGCGATCTCGGCCAGGTTGGCGGAGCCGTGCTTGATCTTGATCTCCTCCGCCAGGTCGAGGCTGGTGCGCAACCCGATGGCCACGTCGTTGGTGACGTTGATGGCCCCCACCGGCAGCACGGCGGAGTGGTAGACCGCGCCATCGGTGAAGATCGCCAGGTCGGTGGTGCCGCCACCGATATCGGCGACCATCACCCCGAGCTCCTTCTCGGTGTCGGTGAGGGTCGCCTCCGCGGCCGCCAGCGAGCTGATCACCAGCTCGTCGATCTGGACATTGGCGTTGGCGATGCACTTGGACAGGTTCTGGACCGAGGTCGCCGCCCCGGCGACGATGTGGGTCTCGACCTCCAGGCGCACCGCGCTCATGCCGAGCGGGTCCTTGATCCCCTCCTGCCCGTCGACGATGTAGCCACGCGGGATGACGTGCAGGATCTCGCGATTCGACGGAACCTGGATCGCCTTGGCTGCCTCGGTCGCGCGGGCCACGTCCTCGCGGCTGACCTCGCGCTTGTGGCCGGAGACGGCGACCACCCCGCGGCTGTTCTGGCTGCTGATGTGGCTGCCGCCAACGGCGACGAAGGCCGAGCTGATCTTGTAGCCGGAGAGGCGCTCCGCCTTCTCGAGGCTGGCGGCGATCGAGTTCACGGTCTGGTCGATGTTGGCGACCATCCCCTTCTTCATGCCGACCGAAGGGGCGATCCCATACCCGATGATGTTGACGTCCCCCCCTCGACTGACCTCGCCGATGAGGGTCGTCACCTTGGTCGTGCCGGCGTCGATGCCGACCAGGACCGTCTCCCTGTCCAAGCTACCTCCCGTAGGTCCCGCCGCGCTTCCGCGACACGGGTGTGCCCGAGCCTACAGGAAGTGGCGGCGAATGAGTGCCACGTTTTGGAAGATGCGCAGCCCGAAGGCGAACAGCGCCACCAGGTACAGGTCGATCCCCAGCCGGTCGCCCACGAAGGTGAGCGCCACCGCCACCAGCGCGTTGGTCACGAAGCCCGTGACGAAGACCCGGTTGTCGTAGTGCGCGTCCAGCTCCGCCCGGATCGCGCCGAGGACCGAGTCGAGTCCTGCCAGGATGCCGACCGCGCTGTAGCGCGCCAGGTCCGGGCTGACGTTCACGTTCAGCGCCAGGCCGAGCGCCACGCCAAGGGCGAGGCCTCCCAGGGCTAGCCACATCGGAGATGCATCCTGCGTGCGCCGCGCTGGTCGGTCTCGACCGAGCTGCGGATGTTACGGGCGCCAATATACCCTCCGAGGGTCGCGGGCATCGACCCACGACACCGTCCCCTCGCCCTCGAATGCGAAGAGGGTGCGGACGGCCGTGACCTGGGCTTCGACCCGCTCCGCGAGCGCACCGGATGCCCCGTCGTCGGCATCCGGGTAGAAGCCGAAATCGGCCTCCCAGGCGGGCTCGCGCGAGACAAGCAGGAAGCCGTCGGCGTCGGTCAGCCGCACCTCGAGGTCGATCGCCTCCGACCCGAGCGCGGCCGGCTGCACCTCCGACAGCAGCAATGCCGCTGCCAGGGCCGCCGCGTCGATGCGATCCCCGACGATGAGGTCCCGACTGGCGACGCGCCGGTCGTCGACGAGTGGCAGGGCGGCGATGTCAGCCGGCAGGTCAGCCTCCAAGGCGACCTGGCCGATGAGCGTGCCATCGGCGCTGCCGAGCAGGCGAACGGCGCTCGTCTGCCAGACGATGGTGGCCACCTTCTCCACGATGTGCACCCTGACGGTGTCAGGCAGGAGCGTCTCGACGGTGGCGCGCGAGATCGCGGGCAGCCGCTGGAGCCGGGCCGCCACCGCCGCCGCGTCGACGGTCAGCAACGCGGCCCCGTCCAGTGGTGCCAGGGCGCGCTGCAGTTGGGTCGCGGGCGTATAGCGATCCCCGGCCCAGGCGACTGTGGAGACGCGCAGCCACGGGCCATGGATGAGGGCCAGCAGCCCGCCGACCAGGACCGCGGTCAGGAGGGTGGCGGCGATCCGACCCCGCGCCGGCAGCGCGCGTCGCACCCGCCTGCGGAGGGGCTGCCCTGGGCGGTGGGCGTGCGCGGACGGGCGGCGGCGCGACGGCTTCGAGCGACGGTTCATCGGTCGGCGGGTGGATCGCCGTTGCCGGGCGTGCGACCCTCGCGAGCCGATGCCAGCCCGAGGTCGATCAGCCGAGCGATCAGATCGGGGAATGCCAGGCCGGCCAGCTCCGCCTGCTTGGGGTACATGCTGGTGGCGGTGAAGCCGGGCAGCGTGTTCATCTCCGAGAGGTAGACGACATCGGCGGGGACGAGGAAGTCGACGCGGGCCAGTCCCGCGCAGTCAACGGCCCGATAGGCGGCGAGCGCCAGCTCCCTGACCCGGGCCGCCAGCTCCGGTTCCAGCTCGGCGGCTGGGATGACGTCGGCCAGCCCCGGCACGTACTTGGCCTCGTAGTCGTACCACTCATGGTGGCTGATCACCTCGCCAGGCTCGAAGACGATCGGCTCCTCGTTGCCCAGCACGCCGCATTCGAGCTCCCGGGCACCGGCGACGTAGGCCTCCACGATCACCTTGCTGTCGTAGCGGAATGCCTCGTCCAGCGCGTCCGAGAGCTCGTCGGGGCCGTGGACCAGGGTCATCCCGACACTGCTGCCGAGGCGAGCGGGCTTGACAACGGAGCGCTCGCCGACCCGCTCGGCGATGTCGCGCAGGACGCGCTCGGGCGCACGGCGCCAGGCGCCGCGGCGGAACCAGGCGTACTCCACCACCGGCAGTCCGTGTCCCCGCATCAAGTCCTTGAAGACGACCTTGTCCATGGCGACCGCGCTGGCCATGACGCCGGCGCCGGTGTACGGGATGCCGGCCAGCTCGAGGAACCCCTGGAGGGTGCCGTCCTCGCCGAAGGGTCCGTGCAGCGCCAGGAAGGCGACGTCGATCGCCTCCGCCAGCGAGCGCAGGACCGCGCGCGGCGCGAGCTCGGCACGCTCGTCGGCAACCGCGACGGGCAGGTCGGCATGGGCGCGCAGCAGGCTCGTCTGCTCGGCCGGCGTCGCCGCCCCCAGCAGCTCGGCCAGCGGCCGCTCCCCCAGCTGTGGCGCCGGGCCTGCCGGCAGGTGCCAGCGCCCCTCCCGATCGATGTAGACCAGGTACGGCTCGAACCGCTCGCGATCGATCGCACGGAGGACCGCGTCGGCCGAACTGACGCTCACCTCGTGCTCGGCGGAGCGGCCACCGGCGAAGATGCCGACCTTGAGACGTCCGCTCATGCGTCGCGCCCCCCAGCGTCGGCGCCTGCCCATTCGCCGACGAACTCGATCTCGTAGGCGAGGCCGATGCCGAACTGCGCGCTGACCTCGGCCCGGACGCGTTCGCCGAGAGCCCGCACATCGGCGGCGCGTGCCCCGCGATCGGTCACGATGAAGTTGGCATGCAGCGTGCTGACGCTGGCGGTGCCCACCCGCAGCCCCTTCAGCCCGGCCGCGTCGATGAGGCGTCCCGCGTGGTCGCCCGGCGGATTGCGGAAGACGCTTCCGGCGTTCTGGTCGGCGAGCGGCTGGGTCGCGACACGCTGCGCCTGGTTGGCCGCCACCCGTGCCGCGATCGCGTCGGGGTTGTCGAGGCCGAGGGCGAGGCTCGCCGCGATGACCACCTCGCGGGTCGCCTTGAAGCGCGAATCGCGGTACGCGAATCGACACGCATCGGCGTCGATGCTGCCGACGTTGCCATCCGCCGGGTCCCAGGCCTCGACCGCCACGACCACGTCGCGCATCTCCCGGCCATGCGCCCCGGCGTTGGCCCAGATCGCGCCGCCGAGGGTACCCGGGATGCTCGTCCCGAACTCCAGGCCCGCCAGCCCCGCGGCGCTGGAGCGACGGACGAGGAGCGCCATCGGCGCGCCGGCGTCGGCGGCCAGCCGCTGCCCCTCGACCGTGACGCTCCTCGCTCGGTTGCGGATGACGAGGCCGCGGATCCCGGCGTCGGCCACGACCAGGTCGCTGCCGTTGCCGAGGACGAACCACGGAACCTGCGCCTCGCGCGCCAGCCCGAGCGCCATGAGCAGCTCATCGCGGCTGAGCGCCTCCAGCAGGCGGTCGGCCGCGCCGCCGACGCGCAGCGTGGTGAGGGGAGCCAGCGGCGCATCGACGGCTAGTCCGATCCCGCGCCTGGCAGCCAGATCGTCGAGGTGCTCGAGGTCGATCGCGTCCACTGATGGCACGACCATCAACCCGCCGTCCCGCTGACGGATGGCAGCGGGCGCCCCTCAGCCATGGCCAGCAGCTCCTCGGCCAGGCGCCGCGCCGCATCCGGCCGGGCCAGCGACCTCGCCGCCCGCCCGATCCGGGCACGACGCTCGTCGTCGCGCAGGGCCGATGCCTCCGCCACCAGCCGGTCCCCGTCGAGCTCCTCGTCCCGCACCATGACGGCGGCCCCCTGGTCGGCGAGCCAGGCGGCGTTCGCGCGCTGGTGGCCGCCGGCGTGGGGATACGGGACCAGGATCGATGCCACCCCCACCGCGGCCACCTCGGCGCAGGTGGACGAGCCGGCGCGGCCGAGGACCAGATCGCAGGCAACCAGCGCGTCGGCCATCCGATCGGTCAGGAAGGCGATCGGCTGATACCGATCGCGGAGGCCTGCGGGGAGCCGCGCTCGCATCGCCTGCGCGGCCAACATCCCGCCGGCCCCGGCCAGGTGCACCACATGCCAATCGGCAAGGAGCCGCTCGAGCCCCGCCTCCAGGGCGGCGGTGATGCGGGCCACCGCCTGCGAACCGCCGAAGACCAGCAGCAGCCGCTCGTCGGCCGAGACGCCGAACGACGCGCGCGCGGCGACGCGATCGACCCCCGCGAAGGACCGGATCGGCGTCCCGGAGACGAAGCCGCGCCCCGGGAAGGCGTCGAGCGTCGGCGGGAAGGAGACAGCCACGCGCGTCGCCAGCCGCGCGACCGCGGCGGTGGCCCGACCAGGCGTCACGTTGCCCTCCCAGAGGAGGCTCGGGATGCCTCGTGCACGGGCGGCGGTGACCAGCGGGAGGGCCAGGTAGCCGCCCGTGGTGAAGAGGGCGGCGGGACGCAGCCGGCCGAGGAGCCTCCATGCCTGCGGCACCGATGCAGCGAGGCGCAGCGGATCGAGGACGAGGTGGAGATCGGCGCCGGCGGTGCGCAGGGAACGGACCACCAGCTGGTGGTAGGGCAGCTCACCGTTGGCGACGAGGCTGCGCTCCAGCCCGCGCGCGCCGCCGATGTAGCTGACCTCAAGCTCGGGCTGCGCGTCGCGCAGTGCCCTTGCGACGGCCAGCGCGGGGTAGATGTGCCCGCCTGTCCCGCCGCCCGACACCGAACACCGCATCAAGCATCGATCCTGTCTGCGTGGTCTCGCGCGAGATCGACAGCAGAATGCCGACCGCCACGAGGTTGATGATGAGGGCCGAGCCACCGTAGCTGATGAACGGCAGGGGGATGCCGGTGACCGGCAGGAGGGCGGTGACGACCATCATGTTGATGCAGGCCTGCACGACCAGCCAGGTGGTGATGCCCGCGGCCAGCAGGCCGGAGAAGGTATCGGGCGCCAGGATCGCGATCCGATAGCCCTGGTAGGCCACCATCACGAACAGGGCGAGGACGGTGAGGGTCCCGATCAGGCCCCACTCCTCGCCGATGATGGCGAAGATGAAGTCGGTCGACGGCGCGGGCAGGTACAGGTACTTCTGCCGGCTGGCGCCGAGGCCGGCGCCGGTGATCCCGCCGAGGGCCAGGGCCATGATCGACTGGACCGCGTTGTAGCCGTGGTGGAGCGGGTCGCGGAACGGGTCGAGGAAGCTGTTGATCCGCTGCAGCTGGTACTGGGTCTGGGTCACCATGTGGTAGGCGGCGGCGAGGACGGCCCCACCGATGAGGCTCAGATAGAGCAGGTTGGCGCCGGCCATGAAGAAGATGGCCAGCGAGGCGGCGGCGTAGACGCCGGCGGTTCCCAGGTCCGGCTCGAGCGCGATCAGCAGGAAGCCGGGGGCAACGAGGATCGCGAACGGCACCAGGCCGTTCCACAGCCCGCGCGCCGCGAGGCCCCGCCGATCCAGCCAGTGAGCGAGGTAGAGGCACACCGCCAGCTTGGCGAGCTCCGCCGGCTGGAAGCCGCCGATGCCCGGGAGAAACAGCCAGCGGCGCGACCCGAAGGCGGTGGTCCCGACGCCGGGGAGCAGGACGATGAACAGCAGGCCCATCGTCAGCACGAAGACCGGGATCGCCGCGTAGCGCAGCACGCGGAAATCGGTGCGGCTGGCGGCGAACATCAGCACCAGGCCGAGCGCCGCCCAGATCCCCTGCTGGATCCCCTGGCTGCCGGGGTCCGAGGTGGAGATGTAGGAGCGCACGCTCGACGCCGAGTAGACCATCACCACGCCGATCGCGACCAGGGCAATGACGGAGATCAGCAGCGGGTAGGCGGGCTCGTGATGCTCACGGCGCACGCCGGCTCGTGCCGTGCGTCGGGCCGCGGTGGCGGCCATGGCGGTCATGCTTCCGGCTCCAGCGGCTCGGCCGCATCAAGCGCGCGAACCGCGTCGCGGAAGGCGTCGCCGCGCGCCGCGTAGTCGTCGAACATGTCGAACGAGGCCGCCGCGGGAGCCAGCAGCACCACGTCGCCCGCGTTCGCCCAGGCGGCGGCCGCGGCCACCGCATCGCGCATCGCCTCGGCCCGCACCACCGGCACGCGGCGCGCGATCAGCTCCTCCAGCCGGTTGGCCGTCTCGCCGATGAGGACCGCCGCGCGGCAGCGCCGGGCGATGGCGTCGGCAAATGCCCCGTAGTCGAGCCCCTTGTCCTTGCCGCCTGCGATGAGCACCACCGGGGCCGGAGCGAAGGCCTCAAGCGCGGCGATGGCGGCCATCGGGATTGTCGCCTGCGAGTCGTTGACCCATGCCACGCCCTGGCGCGTGGCCACCCGCTCGAGCCGGTGCGGAACGCCGCCGAAGTCCCGGATGCCCGCCGCGATCGCCTCGTTCGACGCGCCCGCCAGCGATGCGGCGAGGGCCGCCGCCAGCGCGTCGGCCAGCGTGTGCCGTCCGGGGATCGGCACCTCGGCCGCCGCCAGCACCCGCTCGCCGCGGATGGTGAGCCAGCCGTCGACGAGGCGCGCCGCCATCCACGCGTCGTCGGCGACGAGCGCATACCACGCGATCGAGGCGGCCGGCAGGCGCGCCCCCAGCTCGCGGGAGCCGGGATCGTCCGCGTTGAGCACCACGTGACCATGCCGCACGCTCAGCTCGGCGAGGCGCGCCTTGACCGCGCGGTAGGCCTCCTCGGTCCCGTGCCGGTCGAGGTGGTCGGCGCCGATGTTGGTGTAGACGGCGATCTCCGCGCCGCGCGAGATGGTGGGCAGCTGCAGCTCGGAGAGCTCGAGCACCGCCCAGTCATCGGGGCCGAGTCGCCCCACCTCGTCGATGAGGGGACGACCGATGTTGCCACCCACCAGGTGCGCTATTCCGGCAGCGTCCATGATCGCCCCGATCAGGGACGCCGTCGTGGTCTTGCCCTTCGTGCCGGTCACTGCCAGCACCCGGGCCCGCGTCAGGCGCAGGAAGAGATCCACCTCGCTGACCAGCTCCACGCCCTGCCCGATCGCCTCGTTGATCGCCGCGCGGAGCCAGGCATCGGTGGTCGGCATGGTCGGAGAGATGCTGGGGCTGGTGACCAGCAGGTCGGCCGCGCCGATCAGGGTCCGGGCCTCGTCGGCGCTGACGCCCAGCGCCAGCCGCACCGACCGGCCGCCCAGCGCCTGGACCGCCTCCGCCAGCTCGGCGGGCGGTCGGCGGTCGTAGGCCGCGACGTCCGCCCCGGCATCGGCCAGCATTCGCGCCACCGCGGTCCCGGAGCGCGCCAGGCCGAGGACCAGGGCACGGCGCCCTCGCAGATCCTCGAGCGTTGCAATCGGCGCGGTCATGGTGGTCATCGGTCTCGCTACAGCGGCTGCACGCTGGTTAAGAAGATGCTGAAGCCGAGCAGCCCGGCCAGGGCGCCGACGATCCAGAACCGGACCGTGATCTTCTCCTCCGCCCAGCCGATCAGCTCGAAGTGGTGCTGGAGCGGAGCCATGCGGAAGATGCGCCGCCCGCGCAGCCGGAACGAGGCGACCTGCAGGACCACGCTCATGATGACCGCCAGGAAGACAACCCCGACCACCACCAGGAGGGGCACCTGCCGGGTCATGATGGCCACCACCGCCAGGGTGGCCCCCATCGAGAGCGCCCCCGAGTCGCCCAGGAAGAGCTGGGCCGGATGGACGTTGAACCAGAGGAACCCCATCAGGGCACCGATGATGAGCGCGCAGAAGATGGCCAGGTTGGGCTGGGATGGCTTGCCACCCTCGACCGCCACCTGCGCGATCAGCAGGTACGCGACGAAGCTGAAGATCAGGACCCCGCCGGCCAGCCCGTCGAGGCCGTCGGTGAGGTTGACCGCGTTGCTGAGGCCGACGATCACGAAGGCCACGAAGAGGACGAAGAGGAGTCCGCCGAGCACGAGCTCCCCGGCGAACGGGATGTTCACCGAGTTGAACTCGAAATGCCGCTGGATGTAGAGGGCCGCGAGAAGCGCCACCACCGTCTGCCAGGCCAGCTTGAACCGGCCGCGGACCCCCAGGCCGGTGCGGGCGTTCACGAAGTCATCGATCGCCCCGAGGATGGCCACGCCGACGAGCGCGAGCATGGGGGTCAGGGTCGAGGTGTCCTCGATGCGCATCGCCATCGCCAGGAACATGACCACCACGACCAGCAGCATCCCGCCCATGGTCGGGGTCCCGGCCTTGCTGAAGTGGGCCTCCGGACCGTCGGAGCGGATCTGCTTGCCAAAGCCCAGGCGCTGCAGGAGGCCGATGTAGACCGGGCCGAGCAGCACCACCCCGACGAAGGCGGCGAGGAGGGCGACGACGATCGGCAGCATGGCTAGCCCCGCGCCCCGCTGAGCGCCACCACGAGCCGATCGAGCTCGACCCCGCGCGATCCCTTCACCAGCAGCAGGTCCCCGACGGTGGGCGCCAGGTCGCGCTCGACCGCCACGACGGCCTCGTCGGCGTCGTCCACCGTGGTGACGCGCCGCAGCCCCGCTCCGCGCGCCCCCTCGGCGATCCAGCGGCCCCGCTCACCGACCGCCACCAGCGCGTCGGCAATGCCGGCCGCCAGCGCCCCGACCTCGCGATGCAGTCGCTCCTCATCGGGACCCAGTTCGAGCATGTCGCCGAGCACGGCGTAGCGCGAGCGGCCCGGCGCCAGCGGGCTCTCGCGCAGGAAGTCGAGCGCTGCCGCCACCGAGACCGGCGAGGCGTTGTACGAGTCGTCGATGATGGTCGCCCCGGACGCGGCATCGACCACCGCCATGCGGTGCCCGGCGCGACTTCCCGCCGCCAGGGCCACCCCCACCTCGTCCAGCGGAACACCGAAGTGGTCGGCAACCGCCGCAGCCGCCAGCGCGTGCGGCACCAGGTGGCGACCGGGAGTCGCCGAATGCAGTCGCCGCCGTCCCCAGGGCGCCTCCAGGGTGAAGGTGGTGCCGCCCACGCCGTGCGGCTCGATGTCGGTCGCGCGCACGTCGGCCGTCGGCCCCAGCCCGAAGGTGCGCACCGTGGCCGAGGTCACGTCGCGCATCGCCAGGACGTTGGGGTCATCGGCATTCAGCACCGCCAGCCCCTCGGCGGGGAGGGCCGCCGGGAGCTCCGCCTTGGCGCGGGCGATGGCTTCGAGGCTGCCGGCACGCTCCAGGTGGGTCGGGTGGACGGCCAGGACCACGCCCACCTCGGGGCGAGCGATCTCGGCCAGCCGCGCGATCTCCCCCTCGGTATACATGCTCATCTCGAGGACGGCCACCTGGTGCGCGGGCTCGAGGTTGAGGAGCGTCATCGGCAGCCCGGTCTCGCTGTTGAGGTTGCCCTCGTTGCGGAGGACGCGGAGCGTCCGGGAGAGGACATCGGCCACGAGCTCCTTGGCGATCGTCTTGCCGGTCGAGCCGGTGATGCCAACCACCCGGACGCTCGAGCGGGAACGCCACCAGGCGGCCATCTCCTGCAATGCGATGAGCGGGTCGGCGACCTGCACGACGGCCGCGTCGGTCGCGGTCGGCAGCTCGACCGGGCGCTCGACGACGACCACCACGGCTCCCGCGCGGACCGCATCGGCTGCGAACCGGTGGCCGTCGGTGCGCTCGCCGCGAAGCGCGAAGAAGCAGCAGCCGGGGATGATGTGGCGCGAGTCAACCGCAGCGGTGGAGAAGGTGGTGACGCTCGTCGGCCCGAGCAGGCGGGCTCCCGTGGCGGCCAGGAGGTCTTCGAGCCGGATTGACGGTGGCACGCTGCTCCCTGCAGAGGGGTCGGCCGAGTCTACCAGCCTCATTTGGCGGCGACCGGGGTCACCGGCCGGTCGGGGGCAATGGCGAGGTAGTCGAGGATCTGCGGCGCCATGCTGCGGAAGAGGCTCACCGGCGACTGGGCCATCTTGTACAGGCCCCAGGTCGCCGGACGGTGGATCAGGATCAGGGTCACGAACTGCGGATCGTTGGCGGGCATGATCGAGATGAACGATGAGTCGATCCAGCCGTGCTGGTAGACGAGATGCGTCCTCATCTCGTAGATCCCCTTCCCGGCCGCGTCCGTGCCCACCCGCACCCGCTCCGTCTTCGGCCCCGCCACTTCCGCCGTCCCCGTCTTCCCGGCGATCGAGTATCCGGGGATGGCCGCCGGCTGCGCACGGCCGTTGTCGACCGCCTCCGTCAAGAGCCGGACCATGGTCCTGGCAGTCTCCTCGCGCATGATCCGCTCCCCCTCGGGAACCTCGGTGGCGTGGTACACCCCGTCCGGCCCGGTCCAGCCCGCGATGACGTGCGGCGTCACCAGCGTTCCGCCATTGGCGATGGCCGCATAGCCGGCGACCAGCTGGACCGCGGTCACGCTGAGCCCCTGCCCGAACGCGTTCTGCGCGGCGGTCAGGTCACCGCTGGCGTTGGGTCCATCCGGGTTCCAGACCACGCCCGATGCCTCCCCGGCGATATCGACGCCGGTGGGCGTCCCGAACCCGAAGCGCTTGAAGGCCTCGTACAGCCGCTGCCTCCCCAGCAGGAGCCCGATCTTGGCGGCGCCCACGTTGTTCGACAGCTTCAGCACGTCGCCCGCGGTGATGTCACCGTGCCCATACGGCACCGTGTAGCGGTCAGCGTTCTGGATCCGGACGTCGGCGATGCGCAGGTTGTTGTCGTCCTCCACGGTCGTCTGCAGGTCGATGGCTCCGGCGTCCAGCGCTGCCGCAACCGTGAAGGCCTTCATCACCGAACCGGGCTCGTATTGGCGGCTGATCGCCGGATCGGTGAAGAGGGCCGGGTCCGTGCTCCCGTAGCTGTTGGCGTCAAAGGATGGGAATGAGGCCATCGCCACGATTGCGCCGGTGTGCACGTCCATCACCAGGCCGGTTACTCCGTGGGCGAGATTCTTCTGGTAGGTGCTCCACATCGCGGCCTCGAGGATGTGCTGCAGGCCGGCGTCGAGCGTCAGCTGCAGGTCCGCACCATCGACCGGCGGACGCAGCTCGTACACGGAGTCGGCGATTCGTCGCCCGATGACGTCCTCCTGGGCGCTCACCGATCCGGGCAGGCCGGCCAGGAGCGCGTCCTCCGCGCCCTCGACCCCGTACTGCCCTTCTCCGTCGACGTTCACGAAGCCGAGCAGCTGCGCGCCGAGCGTCGTCTGGGGCGCCACGCCGCTGATCGGATATACCCGCATCGTCTCGGGGAGCATCCCCACCCCGGGGATGTCGAGGGTGGCCACCCACGCGGCCGTCTGGGCATCGACGCGGCGGCGGAGCCAGACCCACGGGTCGTTGCCGCTCAGCCGCGAGAGCACCTCGTCGTGCTCCATCCCGAGGACCGCTCCAAGCTGCGCGGCCGCGCTCTCCACGTCGCCCTTCTGCACCGTCGGGGGAATCGCATATACCGACTGGACTTCGACTGAGGTCGCCAGCAGCACGCCATTGGTGTCGCGGATCTCTCCCCGCTCGGCGGGGATCTCCTCGTTCTGTGCGAGCTGATTCAGGGCGATCGCCGCGACACGCTCCCGGTCGATCACCTGCCAGAAGACGAGCCGCCCCCCGACGAGGGTGGCGACCATGGCCGTGACGACCAGCAGAAACACGGCGCGGGCACGGCTGTCAGTCCTGGCGAGCACGGTTACTCCGTTGACCGGGGCATCTCCCGGTTCGTTACTTCAAGAGGGTTGGGTCAATCGATCGTGTTGCAAAGCGGACGACGTCCGGATCGAGCGGCACCAGCCGCAGCTCACGCTGCGCCTTCCACTCGATGGTGCTCGGCGAACGCGCCACGCCGATCTCGAAGGTGAGCCGCTGCGTCTCGGCCCGCAGGTCGGCGACTCGTGCCTGAAGACCGTCGATCTGGTACCCCAGCGCGGCAACATGGGTGGACTGGCTGAGGTAGAAGAGGCAGAGCCCGGCGGCTGCGGCGATCGCCACCAGCACCGTCGAGATGCTGGTGACCGTCCCGCGGCTGCGGGCCACGCGGCGAGCCCGCGTGCGTGCGGGCGCTGCCGGGCGCGGGCGAACGCGACGCCGGCGTCGAACGATGCCGATCCCGGTTGCTGGCCGCGCGCCGACGATGGCCATCTAGGCCGCGCCGGCCCGCGCATGGAGCTGAACGGTCCACGGCCGTGGCGACTCGACCTCACGAGCGTCATCGGTCTCGAGCGCGCCGTCATGGTCGAGGCCTCCAGGCGCATCCCATTCCTGGTGTGAGCGCCGCTCGCGCAGGTCGCGCTGGCGGCCGCTGTACATGCGTCGGCGACTGGATTGATGACGGGGCCGTCCTCGGCTCATGGGTAACCCTCCTCCAGCTTTCTCACGCGCCGGCCGGCGCGAGCTTGATGGCGGCCCGCAGGCGTGCGCTGCGAGCTCGACGATTCCGACTCACCTCGGCGGCGGTCGGCGTGATGCCCCTCCTGACGATGGGACGGAGCTGCGCGCGATGGCCGCACAGGCAGACGGGCGGGAGGGGCTCCTCCACGCAGTCACGGCTCTCGCGAGCCATGAAGCGCTTCACGATCCGATCCTCGCCGGAGTGGTAGCTGATGACGGCCAGCCGGCCTCCCGGGCGCAGCGCGGCGAGCGCCCCGGCCAGCGCGCCCGGAAGCACCTCGAGCTCGCGGTTGACGGCGATGCGGAGTGCCTGGAAGGTGCGCGTGGCGGGGTGGATGCGGCCGGCATCGGCACGGCTGGCGGGGACGGCGGCGGTCACGACCTGCGCCAGGTCGGCGGCGGTCACGAGCCGCCCCTCCGCACGCGCCGCCAGGATCGCCGACGCGATGCGGCCAGCACGGCGTTCTTCACCAAACGTCGCGAGGATTCCGGCGAGCTCTCGCTGCGACGATCGGTCGATGAGGTCGAGGGCCGATAGACCACGATCTTCATCGAATCTCATGTCCGGCGGCGCATCGGCCGCAAAGCTGAATCCGCGTCGAGGATCGGCCAGCTGATAGCTCGAGAGGCCGAGGTCGAAGAGGACGGCATCGAGGGGGATGAGCCCTGCCGCCGCGGCCTCGTCGTAGATGGCCGAGAAGTTCGCCTGGCGGAGGATGACCCGATCGCCGAAGCGCGCCAGGGATCGTTGCGTCTCCAGGATGGCCGCCCGATCGGCATCGAGGCCGAGCAGGCGGCCATCCGGAGACGAGGCCTCCAAGAGCCGTTCGGCGTGCCCACCGCCGCCGACCGTGCAGTCTGCGATGGAGCTGCCGGGAGCCACCGCCAACGAGGCAAGAACCTCGTCGACGAGGACCGGCAGGTGCCCTTCTCCCATTCGCGGTCGCACCTTTCTGGTCGGACGGCGGGCCGATCGGCCCGGAGACGCATCAATGGAGGGGTCGCGGCGTGCGTCATGGCGTCGCGTCCTCAGATTCCGAGGTCAGCCAGGTGTTCGGCGAGCGCCTCCGGCTCGTCCTCGATCTTGGAGCGGTATGGCAGCCAGGCCGCCGGCGCCCAGATCTCGAGTCGGTTGAGCGCCCCCACGACCACCACCTCCCCGTCGGAGAGGCCGGCGTACTCGCGCAGATAGCCCGGGACGAGGATCCGACCCTGCTTGTCGAGCTCGACCTCGACTGCACCCGATGACATGAAGCGCGCGAACTCGCGGGCGCGCGGGTTGGTCAATGGCAGGGCCGAGATCTTCCCGGCGAGCTCGTCCCACGCGTCGTGCGGGAAGAGGCCGAGGCAGTTGTCGAGCCAGCGGGCGAGCGTCGCTCCCTGAGCCAGGCGCCCTCGAAAGCGCACGGGGACCGCGACACGACTGCGGTCGTCGAGCGTGTGCCGGAATTCGCCTGTCAGGAACGAGGACTGCATGCGAGGGTTCTACCACTACTCCCCATTTATCCCCACTTTGGGCCACCGGGCGCCATTGTACAGGCGAGCAGGGCGCCGTCAAGGGATTTTTGCAGCGAAATTGACCGGACGATGGTCCTGGGACCTGGGGCTGCCTGGAGCGGGTGGCGCCTCGCGGGCCGAGGGCCGGAGATGGCGGGGGGCTAGACGTCCTCGTCGTCGAGGACGATGTAGCGCAGCTCCCCGTCTGAGCCCTTGTAGACCGCCCGGATCAGGAAGGCGCCGGACTGTTCGTGGATGTACGAGAGTCCGGTGAAGAACCCGTCACTCGTTCGCCAGTGGAGGAGGCCGTTGGGTGCCAGGATCCGATCCACCGGCGCCTTCGAGAATCGGCTGAAGTGCGCGATCTCCTCGCGGACGATGTTGCCGTCGGAGTCGACCTCGAAGAGCGTGTTCTCGCCCTCGAGGACGGTCACCTCATATCCCTGGAAAGTGTCGCCCGGTTGCGGCGTCGGGTCCGGCTTGGGGGTCTCGGGGAAGGGTGTCTGGTTGCTCGGCTGCGGGGAGGCCGACGGCTCACCGCTTGCCGCGATCGAGGCGCTGGCGTTCGGCGTCGCGCTGGGCGACGCGGAAGGGCTCGGAATGATGCCGACCCCGGGTCCCCGGAAGAGGACAAGGGCGCCGACCGTTCCGCCCACCGCCAGCAGGAGGATCGCCCCGATCAGGAGCGACAGACCGCGGCGACGACCACTCTGGCCGCCGGCGCGGGCGGCGGCGGGCGGCGGAGTGACCGGCGGAGCCGGTGGGGTGACCGGCGGCAGCGGTCGGCGCAGAGCCTCGAGCTCGTCGGTCGGGATGACCAGCACGCCGCGCAGGTAGCGAGGGCAGTTCCCGTAGCCGCGCCCCAGGCAGACGCGCTCCTGCTGCTCGGCCGAGAGCTCGACCGGATCACCGAACGCGTAGCAGCGATGCTCACGGGTGAACCCTTCGTGATACTCGGTCTGGGAGGTGGCAAGGCCGAGGAACGGGCAGATGTCGGGAGGCCGCTTGGCCAGCTCCTCGAACAGGGCGCGCCTGCTCTGCTCCCGATCCGCCGCCTCGCGGCTCTCCCGGCTTCGACGCCCGAACAATGCCTGGCGACCTCGTCTCGTTCCGTGCTGTGACCGCCCTACCCCCAATCGAGTGTAGCGCGGCCCGCGGCCGGGGCGCGTTGCAGGGAGCTCGATGGTACGAACGCGTCATTGAGGTCCCGCACGCACCGAACCTAGGCTGGACGACGACCGGTTCAACGCCACCCCGGTCACCGAGGGGAAGGTCGACGCATGGCGGTCGAGAAGCTCGGGTCAAGCGCGCGGATTCCGATCCCCCGCCAGGGACGCATCCGCCGCTGCCGCGTGCGTCACGTCTCGATCCTCCCCGCCGGAGACGGTCCGCGGGTCCAGGTCGACTGCCTCCTCGGCGGCCTCGATCACCCCCTCCCGCTGGGGACGATGGACGAGGCGCGCCCCATCTGCAACGCCTGCACGGCGACGACCATCTGGCGGGTCGACGAGGACTGACGCGGGGTCAGGCCGCGAGAGGAATCCCTGGAGAGCGGCCTGTAAGCCGAGTTCTGTGCCGGCGCCCTGCGGCGCCGCGACGGCCATCCATCTGAGCGACCTACCCGAGGGCTGAGCGAGCAGCCTGCTGCGGCGCGAACGCCGCCTTGCGCCCTCCTATTCGGTCTTGCTCCGGCTCGAGCTTGCCGCGTTTCACTCCCGCATTGCTGCGGGCATCGTCACTGTGGCGCTGGTCCTCGCCTCGCGGCGGACGGGCGTTACCCGCGAACCTGCTCTATGGAGCTCGGACTTTCCTCGAGCGCCGCCTTTCGACGATCGCGCCCGCGGCCGTCCGGCCGCCTCCAGGGATGAGCATTCTATCGCCGCTCGTCGATCGCCACGTTCGAGAGGTGATCTGCGTCCTTGTTCAGCTCGCGCGGCACGTGGCCGACGGTGTAGCTGCTGAGCTCACCGAGCAGCGCCATCACGCTGGCGTGGATCGGCTTGAGATCCGGATGCTTGACGCGGTATCGGCCGCTGATCTGGCGTGCGACGAGCTCAGAATCCATGCGCAGGTCGACGTGCGTCGCGCCCAGGCGGCGGGCCTCGCGAAGGGCGTCCTCCACGGCGGTCCACTCGGCGTAGTTGTTGGTGCGCACGCCCAGGAAGCGGGCCAGCTCGGCCAGCACCTCGCCGGTCCCGGCGTCGCGAAGGATCGCGCCCAGCCCGGCGAGGCCGGGGTTGCCGCGAGCGGCGCCATCGGTGTAGATCAGGAGGCGTCGGGACGAGGCGTCAGCGCTCACGTACGGCGCGATTCGATCTGGCGAGTGACTTCCATGATCGCGCGCGTGATGTTGATGCCGCGGGGGCAGGCCTCCACGCAGTTGAAGATCGTCCGGCAGCGCCAGACCCCGTCGGCATCGGCCATGATCTCGAGCCGCTCCTCGGTCGCATGGTCGCGGCTGTCGAAGATGAACCGATGTGCGTTGACGATCGCGGCCGGCCCAACGTAGTCAGGGTTGGCCCAGAACGAGGGGCAGGCGGTGGTGCAGGCGCCGCACAGGATGCACTTGCTGGTGTCGTCGAAGCGCTCCCGCTCCTCGGGGGACTGACGCCGCTCCTTCCCGTCATCCGGCACCTCGTCGTTGACGAGGTACGGCATCACGGAGCGGTACTTCTCCCAGAATCCCTCGAGATCGATCAGCAGGTCCTTGATGACCCGCGAGCCAGGCACCGGCTCCACGCTGATGCTGCGCCCGGCGTCCTTGACGAGGTATTCGCACGCCAGTCGATTGCGCCCGTTGATGAGCATCGCATCGGAGCCGCAGACCCCATGCGCGCACGACCGCCGGAAGGTGAGGGTGCCGTCCTGGTACCACTTGACCTGGTGCAGGAGGTCGAGGACCCGGTCCGAGGGATCGGCCGCAACGGCGTACTCCTCCCAGTGCGGGAGGGCGTCCCGCTCGGGGTCGAAGCGAAGGATCCGCAGCTGCACGTCCATCGGTCAGTAGGTCCGCGGCTTCGGTTCGAAGCGGGTGATGGTCGCCGGCCGGTACGCGAGCCGCGGCGGAGCTCCATCGGACCATCGAAAGGCGAAGGTGTGCTTCAGCCAGTTGGCGTCGTCGCGCTCGGGGTAGTCCTCGCGCGCGTGCGCGCCGCGACTCTCGGTGCGTGCCACGGCCGACGACACGGTCGCCTCGGCGCAGTCGAGCAGAAATCCCAGCTCGAGCGCCTCGCCGAGGTCCGTGTTGTAACGCCGTCCCTTGTCCTGCACCACCAGCTGGCGCGCGCGGACGCGCAGCGCGTCAACCTCGTCCGCCGCCTGCGCCAGCACCGCGGCCGAGCGATAGACGCTGCACTTCGCGAACATCGTCTCTTGCAGCTCCTCGCGGATGACGGCGGGGCGCTCGCCGTCGGAGCGCGCCAGCAGCTCCTCGATCGCATCGGTGACGGAGGCTTCGGCGCGGGCGTCCGCCTCCGGCTCCGGCGCACGCCGTACCTCGTCGGCCATGGCGATCCCGGCCCGCCGCCCGAAGACGAGGATGTCGAGCAGCGAGTTGGTCCCGAGCCGATTCGCACCATGAACGCTCACGCACGCGCACTCCCCCGCCGCGTAGAAGCCGGGCACCAGGCGCCCGGTCTCATCGGCCAGGACCCGACCGTCGACGTCGGTGGGGATCCCGCCCATGGCGTAATGCGCGGTCGGTTGGATCGGCACCAGGTCGGTCAGCGGCTCGATCCCGAAGTAGGTCCGGATGAACCCGCTCATGTCGGGCAGCTTCTCATTCAGCACCTTGGCGCCCAGGTGGCGAACGTCGAGGTGCACGAAGTCCTTGCCGCCCACCCCACGCCCGGCGGCGACCTCCTGGTAGATGCTGCGACTCACCACGTCGCGGCTGGCCAGGTCCTTCATCGTCGGCGCGTAGCGCTCCATGAAGCGCTCTCCATTGCCATTGACCAGGAAGCCCCCCTCGCCGCGCATCGCCTCTGACAGGAGGAAGCCGAGCTTGTACATCCCGGTCGGGTGGAACTGGAAGAACTCCATGTCCTCCAGCGGCAGGCCGCGCCGGTAGGCGATCGCCACCCCGTCGCCGGTCAGGGTGTGCGCGTTGCTGGTCACCTTGAACATCTTGCCGAAGCCGCCGGTTGCGAAAAGGACGGCCCTGGCCCGAAACGAGTGGACCTCGCCGCTCGACAGCTGCAGCGCGATCACCCCGCTGACCGGGCCGTCTGCTCCGGCTGGCATGGCCAGGTCGAGTACCTGGTACTCGTCGTAGAAGAGGACGTCGTGCCGGATGCACTGCTCGTAGAGGGTCTGCAGGATGTGGTGCCCGGTGCGGTCCGCGGCGTAGCAGGCCCGGCGCACCGGTCCCTCGCCGTAGTTGCGGGTGTGGCCGCCGAATCGGCGCTGGTCGATCAGGCCCTCGGGCGTGCGGTTAAACGGCAGGCCCAGGTGCTCGAGGTTGATGACCGTCTCGACGGCGTCGTGGCACATCACCTCCGCCGCGTCCTGGTCGACCAGGTAGTCGCCCCCCTTGACGGTGTCGAACCAGTGCCACTCCCAGTTGTCCTCCTCGGTGTTGCCGAGCGCGGCGCACACCCCACCCTGGGCTGCACCGGTGTGGGAGCGGGACGGATAGAGCTTGCTGATGACGCCGATGCGGGCCTCCGGCCCCAGGTCGCGCTTCAGCTCCAGGGCGGCGTAGAGGCCCGCCCCTCCGGCGCCGACCACCACCGCATCCAGGTCGTGCGTCCGCGGCCGCGCACGACTGGGCTCGCGCCGGGCGACCAGGCTCACGAGAAGGGCCCGATGGCCGGGGCGCCAACGGGATCGAAGGTGACGATCACGAAGATGCCGAGCAGCAGCCAGACGAAGGTGATCGCCAGCAGGATCCCGATCAACAGGGTGCGCAGCCCGCCACGCTCGATGTAGTCGCTGATGATGATCCGGGCTCCGTTCACGCCGTGCAACAGCGCCAGGACCAGCAGGAGGAGGTCGTAGATGCGCCAGAAGGGGGTGCCCCATCGGCTCGTCACGAAGAGGTAGTTGATCTCCTGGCCGGTCAGCTGCACCAGGACATGCATGATGAGCATGTGGCCCATCGCCAGGATCACCAGCAGCAGGCCGCTGATGCGCATGAAGTACCACAGGAACCGCTCGAACCCCGGCTCGGACGGGCGTGGGCGGGCCGCGCGCGACGGATTGCGTCGCAGCGGGTCGCCCTGGACCGGCCAGATCGTTCGCCCGATCGCCATCAGCGGCCGTTCCATGGCGCGTAGGGGGTGATCATGATCAGGCCCAGCGGGATCATGGCCGCGATCGTGCCGACGATGACCGCGTAGGTCACCGGCCGATACCAGGCGGTCGTCGCCGGCCAGAAGTCCATGGCGATGACGCGCAGCCCGTTGAGCGAGTGGTAGACGAGTGCCGCCATCAGCACGATCTCGCCGAGGCGCACCGGCAGGTTGTGGAACCAGGTCTGGGTGGTGTCGTAGACGTCAGGTCCGAAGGCGAGCGTGGCGTTCTCGACGATGTGCGTGAAGAGGTAGACGAGGACGCCGATCCCCGAAAGGCGGTGCCCCAACCAGGCCAGCTGTGACCAGCTGATCCGATAGCGGAACATGAACTGGTCAGGCGCCCCGCACGCGCTCAGCCACGGTGGCTGCGAACTCGCGGGTGCCCGTCTTCCCGCCCAGATCCTGGGTGGTCTGGCGACCCTCGGCGATGACGCCGCGCACCGCCGCCTCGACGCGATCCGCGGCCACCGTCTCCCCCAGATGCCGCAGCATGAGAGCCGAGGAGAGGATCAGGGCGGTCGGGTTGGCGCGGTTCTGGCCGGCGTACTTGGGGGCCGACCCATGGACCGCCTCGAAGATCGCCGCCGTCTCCCCGATGTTCGAGCCGGGCGCCACGCCCAGCCCGCCGACCAGGCCGGCGGCCAGGTCGCTGACGATGTCGCCGTACAGGTTCGGGAGCACCAGGACGTCGTACAGGTCGGGCTTCTGGACCAGCTGCATGCACATGTTGTCGACGATCCGGTCCTCGAACTCGACGCGGCCCGCGTAGTCGGCCGCCACCTGCCCGCAGCTCTCGAGGAAGAGGCCGTCGGAGAGCTTCATGATGTTGGCCTTGTGGACGGCGGTGACCTTGCGCCGCCCGTTGCGCAGGGCGTACTCGAAGGCGTAGCGCGCGATCCGCTGCGAGGCGGCGCGGGTGATGATCTTGATGCTCTCCGCCGCGTCGGGCCCGACCCGGTGCTCGACCCCCGCGTAGAGGTCCTCAGTGTTCTCGCGCACGATGATGAGGTCGACATCGGTGTAGCGCGACTCGACCCCGACCATGCTGCGGGCGGGTCGGACGTTCGCATACAGCTCGAGCGCCAGGCGCAGGCCAACGTTCACGCTGCGGAAGCCGGTGCCGACCGGCGTCGTGATCGGTCCCTTGATGGCGACCCCGTTGCGCCGGATGCTCTCGATCACGCGCTCAGGGAGTGGCGTCCCCTCACTGGCGATGGTGGCCTCGCCGGCCTGTTGCAGCTCCCAGGCGAAGCTGAGCCCGGTCGCCTCGAGGACGCCGACGGTTGCCTCGGTGAGCTCCGGGCCGATCCCATCGCCGGGGATCAGAGTGACGGTGTAGGTCACGGACTCAGTCTCCGGTGCGCGCCGGTCACAGCGCCGACGCTAGGGATCGCAAGTGTAGGCTGATGGGTGACCACCCGTTCTGCCCGCAGGAGTGCCGGTGAAGCTCCAGGAATATCGGTCGAAGGAGATCCTGGCCCGCCACGGGGTGCCGGTTGCGGCCGGCGAGATCGCCACCAGCCCGGATGCTGCCCGCGCCGCGGCGGAGCGGATCGGCGGGCCGGTGGTGGTCAAGGCCCAGGTGCTGGTCGGCGGACGGGGCAAGGCGGGCGGCGTCAAGCTGGCCGCCACGCCGGACGAGGCCGCCGCGCGAACGGCGGAGATCATCGGCCTCGACATCAAGGGCGTCACGGTGCGAACCGTGCTCGTCGCGCCGGCCGCCCGGATCGCGAAGGAGTACTACCTCGGCCTGATCCTCGACCGCGGCGGCGGGGCGGTGACGATCATTGCCAGCGCCGACGGCGGCGTCGAGATCGAGGAGACGGCCAAGACGAACCCCGCCGCCATCCTGCGGCTGCCGCTGCACCCGCTCCTCGGCCTGCAGGAGCACCAGGTCCGGCGGGTCGGATTCTTCCTCGGCCTGCCGGCCGAGCTGCGCAGGGAGTTCGCGACGACCCTGCACGGCCTGCACGCCGCCTTCATGGAGTCCGATGCGGACCTGGCCGAGATCAACCCGCTGGTGGTGACCGAGGCCGGAGAGCTGCTGGCCCTCGACGCCAAGATCGTGCTCGACGACTCGGCCCTCTTCCGCCACCCCGAGCTCGAGTCGCTGCGCGACCTGGGGGAGGAGGAGCCGTCCGAGACCGCGGCGCGCGACGCCGGCATCAACTTCATCAAGCTCGACGGCAGCATCGGCTGCATGGTCAACGGCGCCGGCCTGGCGATGACGACGATGGACCTCGTCAAGCTGGCGGGCGGCGAGCCGGCGAACTTCCTCGACATCGGGGGCGGGGCCAAGGCCGACCGGGTGGCGGCGGCCTTCCGCATCATCCTCGACGACCCGAGCGTGCAAGCGATCCTCATCAACATCTTCGGTGGCATCACGCGAGGTGACGAGGTGGCGCTCGGGATCGTGGAGGCGCGGGCAAGCCTCGGCCGCCAGGTGCCGATGGTGGTGCGCATCGTTGGCACGAACGCCGCCGAGGCGGCTGAGATCCTGCGTGCCGCCAACCTGATCACCGCCGACAGCCTCGACGACGCCGCGCGCAAGGCCGTCGCCGCGGCCGGCTCGTCGGCATGAGCATCCTGGTCGGCTCCGAGACGCGCCTGCTGGTGCAGGGCATCACTGGGCGGGAGGGCGAGTTCCACTCGAGGGCGATGCTCGAGTTCGGGACGCAGATCGTGGCCGGGGTGACGCCCGGCAAGGGAGGCCAGGCAGCGGTCGACGGACGGGTGCCCGTCTTCGACACCGTTGCGGACGCGGTGACGCAGACCGGCGCCGACGCCGCCTGCATCTTCGTGCCGGCCGCCTTTGCCCCCGATGCCATCCTCGAGGCGGCGGATGCGGGGATACCGCTGGTGATCTGCATCACCGAGGGGATCCCCGCGCTCGACATGCTGCGGGTGCATCACGTGCTGCGCTCGCAGGGGGTGCGGCTGATCGGCCCGAACTGCCCCGGCGCGACGACGGTGGGCGGCGCTAAGGTGGGGATCATCCCCGGCGACATCCATCGGCCCGGGCCGGTCGGCCTGGTCAGCCGCTCGGGCACCCTGACCTACGAGGTCGTCCAGGCGATGACCGATGCCGGGGTCGGGCAGACGACCTGCGTCGGCATCGGCGGCGACCCGATCGTGGGCACGACCTTCATCGACGTGCTGGGGATGTTCAACGCGGATCCGGAGACCGAGGCGATCGTGCTCATCGGCGAGATCGGCGGCGACGAGGAGGAGCGAGCGGCGGACTACTGTGCCCGAGAGGTCCGCAAGCCGGTGGCGGCCTTCATCGCCGGCCGGACAGCTCCACCGGGACGTCGCATGGGCCACGCCGGGGCCATCATCTCGGGCGGCGCGGGCACGGCCGAGTCGAAGCGGCAGGCGCTGCAGGCGGCGGGCATCCGGGTCGCCGACTCGCCCTCACGGATCCCCGCCCTGCTGCGGGAGGCGGGAGTCCGCTAGCCCTTCGACCCGTCGGCCGCCTGCCACTCGTCGGCCAGGATCGCCATCAGCAGCGAATCCTCGAGCCCGTTCGGGCCGCGCCATGACTGGCGCATCAGGCCCTCCTGGCGGAACCCAAGCTTCTCGTACGAGCGGATCGCCCGCGCGTTCGAGGCGTAGACCGTCAGCCAGACGCGCTTGAGGCCGACGGCGTTGAAGGCGAAGTTCAGCAGCACGCGCTGAGCATCGGTCCCGAAGCCGGCGCCGATGTGGTCGCGATCCATGTAGATGGCCAGCTCGCTGCTGCCGTGCCAGTAGTTGACGTCCTTCAGCCAGGTGGTGCCAACGAAGCGGTCGTCGCCCAGCTCGCAGACCGCGAAGAAGAAGCCCTCCCCCTTCTTCGCCTTCTCGTTCACGTGGTCAAGCCAGCCCTTCGCCTGCTCCAGGCTCATCGGTGCGCTGTAGCCGGCCATGCCACCAACCTCGGTGTCGTTGATGCCCGCCGCGTAGGCGGGCATGTCGCGCCCCTCCAACGGCCGCAGCCAGACCTTCTCCCCACGCAGGAGCGGGCGGTCCGGGATCCGCAGAGGGGTTGGCTCAGCGTTCGATTCGCTCATGGGGTCCTTCATTCCGGCAGCTGGAGGAGCTCCCAGAGTACCCCGTTCAGGCTGCGGGGATGGACGAACGCGACCTCCCCATGTGCGCCTGGGCGCGGCTCACGGTCGATCAGCTCCGCCTCCGCCGCCGCCAGCGCATCGAGGTCGCCCGCCAGGTCGTCGCTGGTCAGGCAGACGTGGTGCAGGCCCTCGCCGCGCGTCGCCAGAAAGCGCGCCACCCCACTCTCGTCGTCGGTCGGCTCCACCAGCTCGACCTTCGCGCCCTGCCCCGTACCGGGAGCCAGGAAGCAGAGGCGTACATGCTGGGAGGCGAAGACACGCGGCTCGTCGATCGGCTCCCAGCCGAAGAGCGCCCGATAGCGCGGCAGCGCCTCGTCGATCGAGCGCACCACGATGGCGACATGATGGATCGCGCCGGTCACGGGCGATACTCCCCCCAGACGCGCCGCAGCGCGCCGCTGATCTCACCCAGCGTGACCTGCGCCTCGACGCAGGCGCGGATCCGCGGCACCACGTTCTCGGTGCCTCCCGCGGCGGTCTCGAGTGCCGCGGTCGTCTCCGCGGTGCGGGCTGGATCCCGGCCGGCCCGTACCGCGCGCGTCCGCGCGACCTGCACCGCCTCGGCCTCCGGATCGATCACCTGGGCCTGCGGTCGCTGCTCGTCGCCCTCCTCGGTGAAGGCGTTGACGCCGACGACGATCCGCTCCCCCGTCTCGATCGCCCGCTGGGCTGCGTACGCGGCATCGGCGATGGCCGCCTGCTGGTAGCCGTCGGCCAGGGCCGCCAGGGTGCCTCCCCGACGATCGATTTCGGCGAGCTCGGCGTGCACCCGCGACTCGATCTCGGCGGTGAGCGTCTCCACGTAGTACGAGCCGCCGAGCGGGTCCACCGGGACGCTGACGCCGGACTCGGAGGCCAACACTTGTTGAGTCCGCAGGGCAAGCCGGGCCGTCGCCGGGGTCGGCAGCCCCAGGGCTTCGTCCGAGGCATTGGTATGGAGGCTCTGGGCACCGCCCAGGATGGCGGCCAGGGCCTGGACGGTGGTGCGCACCACGTTCGTGTCGGGCTGCTGAGCGGTGAGCGTGCTGCCGCCGGTCTGGACATGGAAGCGCATCTGCATGCTCCGTGGATCCCGCGCGCCAAAGCGGTCGCGCGCCACCCCTGCCCAGACGGCGCGCGCGGCGCGGAACTTGGCCGCCTCCTCGAACAGGTCGTTGTGCGCCGCGAAGAAGAACGACAGGCGCGGGGCGAAGTCGTCGAAGGCCATCCCGGCGGCGATGGCCGCCTCGCAATAGGCGATCGCGTCGGCGATGGTGAAGGCAACTTCCTGGACGGCGGTCGCCCCCGCCTCCCGCATGTGGTAGCCGCTGATGCTGATCGTGTTCCACGCCGGGAGCTCGGCCCGGCAGTAGGCGAAGGTATCGGTCACCAGCCGCATCGAGGGGACGGGCGGAAAGATATAGGTCCCGCGCGCGATGTACTCCTTGAGGATGTCGTTCTGGATCGTGCCGCGGAGGCCGCTGGGGTCGATCCCCTGCCGGCGGGCGACGGTCTCGTACAGGACCAGCAGGATCGCCGCGGTGGCGTTGATGGTCATGCTGGTGCTCACCGCATCAAGCCGGATCCCCTCGAAGAGAGCCTCCATGTCGGCGATCGAGTCGATCGGCACGCCACCGCGGCCGACCTCCCCGATCGCCATCGGGTCGTCGCTGTCGTACCCCATCTGGGTCGGCAGGTCGAAGGCGACCGAGAGGCCCGTCTGCCCGCTGGCCAGCAGGTAGCGGAAGCGCCGGTTCGTCTCGGCGGCCGAGCCGAAGCCCGCGTACTGCCGCATCGTCCACGGACGACGCAGGTATCCGTCGGGGTGGATGCCGCGGGTGAAGGGATAGGCGCCCGGCTCGTCGACCGGGCGGGCCGGGTCCCGATCGGCGGGACCGTAGACCGGTCGGATCTCGATTCCCGAGGTGGACCGATGCGGAGGCCGTGCGGCGCGCTCGGGGTCGCTCATCACGCCCGATTGTACGGGCCCGGCCGCGAAGACCCGCTACTCGATCCGCAGCAGGGGGGTGCCAGCGGCAACCGCCTGGCCGGCGACGACGGCGACGGACGAGACGCGTCCGGCCTGCGGCGCACGAACCTCGTTCTGCATCTTCATCGCCTCGATGGTGAGGAGGCTCGCCCCCGGCGAGACCTCATCCCCCACCTGGACCGCGATCGCCACCACCAGCCCGGGCAAGGTGGCCAGCACCTCGATCGGCCCGTCGTGCCGCCGCGCGGCGGACTCGGCATCGGCCAGAACGCGCTCTCGCCAGGTCCGCACCGCGACGGGGATGCGGCGCCCGCGAAGGGTGACCACCCAGTCAGCCCCCGAGCCCTCGACGAGGCAGACCTCCGAGCGCGTCCCGTCGCTCAAGCGGGCGACGCCGCTGTCTTGGTCGAGCCAGGTGAGCGTCCAGCCCTCCGTCGGTTGGACCTCGCTGCCGTCGATGCTCAGCTCGTAGTCGCTCACTCGGGCTGGCGCCGTCCCACCGCCTCGCGTCTGGCGATCTGCTGCCATCCGCTTTCGGGGAGGGGCGCCGCCACGGTCCCAGCGGCAGCGGACCGGGCCGGGCGCTCGCGCGCCTGTCGGGCAACCTCCGCCGCCAGCGAGCGCTGCTCATCGGTCAGGGCCGGACCCTCTCCCCACCGGTTGTCGATGAGCCCGGTGTCATAGGCGCCGCTCACGAAGGCTGGCTCGTCGACGAGCCAGCGCAGGAACGAGAGATCGGTCTGGACCCCACCGACGGCCGTCTCGTCGAGCGCCCTGCGCAGCCGCACCACGGCCGCCGGGCGATCCGCCGCGTGGACCATCAGCTTGGCGAGGAGCGGGTCGTACTCCACGGGCAGGGGCGTGTCGGCCGTGACGCCGGCGTCGACGCGGACCCCCGGGCCGTCCGGCATCCGCCAGCTCGTGACCCTGCCGGAGACCGGCGCGAAGGCTCGATGCGGATCCTCGGCATAGACGCGCGCCTCAATAGCGTGTCCCAGCGGCGCGGCGGCCATCACCGACTCGGAGAGGTGTTCCCCCGCCGCCACCCGGATCTGCCAGGCGACCAGGTCGAGGCCGTACACCAGCTCGGTCACCCCGTGCTCGACCTGCAGCCGCGTGTTCATCTCCAGGAAGTAGTGGCCACCATCCGCGTCGACCAGGAACTCCACGGTTGCGGCGCTGTGGAACGCCACCGTCGCCGCGACCTGCCGCGCGCTGGCGGCGAGCTCGGCACGCAGGCCCGGATCGACCGCCGGGGATGGCGACTCCTCCACCAGCTTCTGGTGACGTCGCTGAACGCTGCACTCCCGCTCGCCGAGGACCGCCAGGCTGCCGTGACGGTCCCCGAGCAGCTGGACCTCGACGTGCCGCGCCGGCGAGATGAGACGTTCAAGGTAGATGGTGCCGTCACCGAAGGCAGCCAGCGCCTCGCGGGCTGCCGCGGCCAGCGCACCCTCGAGCTCCGCGCGGTTGTCGACCCTGCGCATCCCGCGTCCCCCACCGCCGGCCGCCGCCTTGAGGAGCGCGGGGAAGCCGATCCCTGGCAGGTCGGCCCGCGGCACGGATCCGTCACCATCCGCAACCAGCGGGACCATCAGGCCAGGCACGATCGGCACCCCCGCGGCCGCGACCGCGCGGCGCGCGGCCAGCTTGTCGCCGAGCGACTGCAGGGTCGCCGGGGGCGGACCGACGAAGGCGAGGCCGGCGTCCTCGACGGCCCGGGCGAAGGTCGCATTCTCGGAGAGGAATCCATAGCCGGGGTGGACCGCCTCGGCATCGGCCCGGACGGCGGCCGCGATGAGCGCCTCGATCGAGAGGTACGAGTCAGCGGCCGGGGCCGGGCCGATTCGCTCCGATCGATCGGCCATTCGCACATGGAGGGCATCCGCGTCGGCATCGCTGTAGGTCGCCACCGATTCGATCCCCAGCTCTCGGCAGGCCCGGATGATGCGGACCGCAATCTCGCCGCGGTTCGCGATCAGGAGCCGTCGAAATGGGGCGCCGTCTTTGCGCAAAGACGAGCGGTCAGAGCGGGATGTTGCCATGCTTCCTGGCCGGTACCGCCTGGCGCTTTCCCTGCAGCATGGCCAGCGCGTCGACGACGCGTTCCCGCGTCTCCGAGGGCAGGATCACCTCGTCGACATACCCCCGCGCAGCGGCGACGTACGGGTTTGCAAACCGCGTCTCATATTCCGCCACCAGCCTGGCCCGTTCCGCATCTGGGTCGCCCGCCTCGGCGATGCGATCCCGGAAGATGATGTTCACCGCTCCCTCGACGCCCATCACCGCGATCTCCGCCGTCGGCCAGGCGAAGTTCAGGTCCCCACGGACGTGCTTGCTGCTCATGACGTCATAGGCGCCGCCGTACGCCTTTCGCGTGATGACCGTGACCTTCGGCACGGTGGCCTCGCAGTACGCGTACAGCAGCTTGGCGCCGTGGCGAATGATGCCCCGATGCTCCTGGTCGACGCCCGGCAGGAAGCCCGGCACGTCGACGAGCGTGACAAGCGGAATGTTGAAGCAGTCGCAGAAACGGACGAAGCGCGCCGCCTTGTCCGACGCGTCGATGTCGAGCACGCCAGCGAGCACCTCGGGCTGCTGGGCCACGATCCCGACGCTGCGGCCCTCGACCCGTGCGAATCCGCAGATGACGTTGCGGGCGAAGTGGGCATGCACCTCGGTGAACGAGTCGGCATCCACGATCCCGGCGATGACGCGACGCATGTCGTAGGAGCGCTGAGCGGAATCCGGCACCAGGGCATCGAGATCGGCGCCGCTGACGTCGGGCGGCTGCCAATCAGCGGCGATCGGCGGCGAGTCGATGTTGTTCTGGGGCATGTAGCTCAGCATCCGACGCGTCAGCTGCATCGCCTGCGGCTCGCCCTCCGCCAGGAAGTGCGCGACCCCGCTGGTCTCGTTGTGGACCCGCGCACCGCCGAGCCCCTCGAGGTCGATCTCCTCGTGGGTCACCGTCTTCACCACGTTCGGCCCGGTGACGAACATGTAGCTGCTGCCGTCGACCATCACCGTGAAGTCGGTGATCGCCGGCGAGTAGACCGCCCCACCGGCGCACGGACCCATCACCACCGAAATCTGCGGGACGACCCCCGAGGCCAGCGTGTTGCGCAGGAAGATCTCCGCATACCCTCCCAGCGAGGCGACCCCCTCCTGGATCCGTGCACCGCCGGAATCCGAGAGACCGATGATCGGAGCACCGGTGCTCATCGCGAGATCCATCACCTTGCAGATCTTCTCGGCATGGGCCTCGGACAGCGATCCGCCGAAGACGGTGAAGTCCTGCGCATAGATGAAGACGAGCCGCCCATCGATGCGCCCGTGTCCGCTGACGACGCCATCGCCGAGGTACCGCTCATCGTCCAGCCCGAAGTCGGTTGCCCGATGGGTGACAAATGCGTCGAGCTCGATGAACGATTCGTCATCGAGCAGCAGCTCGATCCGTTCGCGGGCGGTCAGCTTGTTCCGCTCGTGCTGCTGCGCGATGCGTTGCTCGCCACCGCCGAGCCTGGCCTCTTCGCGCAGCCGTCGGAGGTTCGAAAGCTTGTCGGCCGTCGACACGGGGGCGTCCTCCGCGCTGGTGGTGGGCCCAGCAGGGATCGAACCTGCGACCCGCCGGTTATGAGCCGGATGCTCTGACCACTGAGCTATGGGCCCGACGATGGTGGACAACTCCGAGTATAGATGCTCGTCTTTGCACAAAGACATCGACATTCCGGCAGCTTGTGGATAAGTCGGATGGTCGCGGGCGAGTGGCGCCGGGTATGATCGACCGGTCGCGTCCGCGACCATTCCGTTCCGCCCGAGCCGCTGCAAGGTGATCTTGTGACCAAGGTAATCTCGATCGCGAACCAGAAAGGCGGAGTCGGAAAGACAACCGCCTCAATTAATCTCGGCGGCGCGCTCGCCGAGCTCGGGTATCGGGTCCTCTGCGTCGACATGGACCCACAGGCGAACCTGACGGTCGGCCTCGGCATCAGCCTCTCCGACGTCCGGCATTCGATGGCCGACGTCCTCTCCGAGAATCGCGTGCCGCTCGACGAGATCGTGCGCCAGACCGAGATGCCAGGCTTGTCGGTCGCCCCCTCCACGCTCGAGCTGGCCTCGACCGAGGTCGAGCTGTTCACGGCCATCGGTCGCGAGATGGTGCTGCGCGATGCGCTGGACGGCTGGGCCGAACGGCAGTACGACGTGATCATCATCGACTCCCCGCCCACGCTCGGGCTGCTGACCATCAACGCGCTGGTCGCCAGCTCGCGCGTGATCATCCCGGTGCAGACCCAGTACTACGCCATCAAGGGACTGACCGCACTGATCAAGGTCATCAATACGATCAAGATCAAGCTCAACCACGATCTCGAGATCCTCGGTCTGCTCGCCACCTTCTACGACGGCCGCACCGTGCTCGCGCGTGAGATGCTCCAGAACCTGCGGGAGCTCGGTGATCATCGGGTCTTCTCGACGATGATCAAGCAGACGGTGAAGCTCGGTGAGGCGCCGCTGACCGGCAAGCCGGTGACGGAATACGCGACCCATTCCGCCGCCGCCCGCGCGTTCCGGGACCTGGCGCAAGAGGTGATCGAACTTGGCTAGCAAGCGACCGGCCTTCAGCGAGAACATCCATCGCCTCTTCGACGAGGCGCAGGCCATCGACCTCGCGCCCGGAATCGTCTCCCTGATCGAATCACGCGCCACGCATGCGCAGATTCGCGAGGTCCCGACCGATCGGATCCTGCCGAACCCCGCTCAGCCGCGCCTCTCGTATGAGGAGGAATCGCTCGTCGAGCTGGCCGACTCGATCCGCGAGCACGGCGTCCTCCAGCCGATCCTGGTGCGTCCGGTCGGGAGCCAGTTCGAGCTGATCGCCGGCGAGCGGCGATGGCGCGCATCACGGATGGCGCAGCGCGATTCGATCCCCGCGATCGTGGTGGAGTTCGACGACGAGACGGCGCTCGAGGTGTCGATCATCGAGAACCTCCAGCGCGAGGACGTCTCTCCGCTTGAAGAAGCGGCCATGTTCCGCAAGATGACCGACCTCGGCTATTCGCTGCGACAGCTGGCCCAGAAGATCGGCAAGGACAAGGGTTACGTCGAGAACCGCATCCGGCTGGCCGAGGCCCCGCCGGAGATCCGAGAGCTCGTGTCCCTGCGCAAAGACACGCTGAGTCATGCCTACGAGCTGATGAAGGTGCGGGACGAGCGAACGCGACGGCGCCTCGCCAAGAAGGTGGCGGCCGGCGAGCTGACGCTCACGCGTCTTCGGGCCATCACCGGTGGAAGCCCGCCCCCAAAGGCTGATGCCGATGCGAAGCCCAAGCGCCGGGCCAAGACCGTCGCCGGACAGCTGGCTGCCGCCAAGGATACGGACGATGCCCTCGTCAACAATCGAGTGCGGCTGGCGGGTGCCGTCGACGAGCTGGTCGACCTGCTGAGCCAGCGCGAGCTCATCGACGAGATCCCGGACACCAACCGGGACAACCTCGCCCGCTACCTGACGGTGACGAAGCTCAAGCTCGAGAACGCGATCGCCATCATCCGGGCCACGCGGGAGGCGGCACCCTAGGGCGTGTAGCTCATGACCTCGCGCTGACCGACGAGGAACGCCACCAGTTTCTTGCGCGCATCGGGATCGGTGCGACGCAGACCCGCAATCGCGCGCGGCAGCTCAAAGATCGGCGCCGCCAGGGCACCGGCGGTGTCGATGCCGACCACGTGATCCGGTCCCCCGCCGACCAGGAAGGCGCGCTGGAATCCCTTCGCGTCCAGGCCGGCGACCGAGCAGAATGCGGCGATGGCTGTGCCGACCCCCATCCGCTTGGCGAAGTCGATGAACAGATCCGCCGCCCAGGTGTCGATCTGCTGGTCGCCCTGCGCCTCGACCATCTTGCGATAGCCGCGCTCTTCGATCGCGCTCACCCGGCTCCTCCGTTCGTCATTGGCCTCGCGATTCTACCCAAGCCCAGGGCCCCGCGACTGCGCCCACCGGCCCTCGGCGGCGCGACCGCATCGGCTATCCTGCGGCCGTGATCGACCCCATCGCCCGGCTGCGGACCGAGGACACGATCGTCTACGAGCTGATCCAGGGCGCACCGGGAAGCGACCAGGGCGCAGTCGTCGGCACCGCCATCTTCAGGGACGGCCAGTCGAAGGTCGATGCCCCCGAGGCGATCTCTGTCGCCGTGCGCGAGCTCCTCGAACGCCCGTTCGTCGACCGGGTGCAGGCAGACGAGCGGCCACGCGGCTATCGCCGCAGCCGTCGCGGCCAGGTCGACATGCTCGTCCCAGGCATGCCCGAGCACTTCGTGGCGCGCATGCGCGGCCTGTGGCTTGCCTATCCGGACGGGTCGCTGGTCACCGCGCGACCGGCGGCCGGCACGCCGCCGGTGCCGGGCCCGCGCGCGGCCCTCCCCGATGTGGCCGAAGGCGAGGCGCCGGTCACTGACCCGGGCGTGCGACGGGCGACGCTGGCCGACAGCGGCGAGCTGCTCGGGGCAGGTCCGCTGGTCCGAGCCAGCGAGCCGGCGACCGGGATCCGGAGCGGCGAGGGTCGCGCGGTGGCGCGCACCGACTGCGGCTGGCTCGTTTGAAGGCATAGAAATGCACAGATTAGGTGGCGTGCGTGGCGCCCCGTGGAACGGCACCCGTCCCCTATCATCGCGCCCATGCTGATCCGAATTCTCGGGCTTCCGATCCTGATCGCGACGGTGGGTGCCGTCTACTGGTGGGCGAGTCACGGGGAGCCGGCGGGCTCTGCGCTCCTCCTCATCTTCGCCGGGGCCGTCGCCGTCTTCCTGTGGGTCCTCGTGCCGACGTCCGACAACGTGGGGCCGACGGCGCCTGTGGACCCGGACTTCGAGCCGAAGCGCCGCTAGCGGATTCCGGTGTCGTAGGAGACCTGCAGCTCGGTCATCAGCTGACCGGCCTCGACCTCGACCTCCATCGGCTCCGGCGTTCCCATCAGCCCCTCCACCGGCTGGGCGGTGACGCGGTACGCACCGGGCGCCAGCGCGACCGAGAAGGTGCCGTCGGCATCGGATGTCGCGCGGGCCACCTCGGCGCCAGCTGCATTGCTGAAGACCAGGACGGCGCCCGCCACCGGACGTGCGGCACAGGCTGGATCAGGAGGTTGCGTCTCGACCGGGCAGGTGGGGCCCGAAGTCACTGTCCCCCGCACGCCGGTCGCACCGGGAAGGGCGTCCCCCTCTTCGTGAATCAGCTCGACGCTTGCATCGCGTCCGACGGCGTAGGTCCAGCGATGCTCGCTGATACAACCCGCCGGGCAGTCGCCCCAGCCGATCCTGATCACGACCTGCCAGCCGTCGTCAGTGGCGGTGACCTCGTACCAGGCGGCCTGGCCGATCAGCGTGTCGTCATATGGGCCGATCCCGGCGAAGCGAGCCTGCTGGGCGAGCGCAAGCCGCGCCGCCGCGGCGGCATCGGTCGGTCCGGAGGCGCCGGGAGATCCAGCGCAGGCGGACAGCGCCAGGACGATGACGACCGCGGCAATGGCACAGCGCATCGGGCTTCTCATGCCGCCGGGACGCGCGCCCCGGGCCGGGAGTTCCATCGGGAGAGCGTCCGCCACGTCGTCGATGCGCGAGCGTCGGCCCGGTCGCCCGTCCATGCAGGCTGGCAGCGGCTCACGCACCCGAACGTGCTAGCGCACCGCTTTCTTCACGAGCGCGCCAATCTTTGCCTCGTCAGCGGCGGTCAAGGCGGTCAGCGCCCAGGAGGTTGGCCACATGGTGCCTTCGTCCAGGTGCGCGTCGTCGTTGAAGCCGAACGTCGCGTACCGCGCCTTGAACTTGTCTGCGGCCTGGAAGAAGCAGACAACCTTGCCCTCCTCGTTGGCGTAGGCGGGCATTCCGTACCAGGTCTTCGGCGAGAGGGCGGGGGCGGCGTCCTTGACGATGGCATGGAACCGCTCGGCCATGACGCGGTCGGATTCTGGCATCTCGGCGATCTTGGCCAGCACGTCGCTCTCGCCGTCCGCCTTGCCTCCCTTGCCACGGCGCGCTTCCGTCTTCCGCTCCTGCACCGTCTCCTTCAGCGCGGCCAGTTCCTCGTCGCTGAGGACATTGGTTCGCTCGGTGGCGGGGGTGGTGCGTTTGCCCGACTTCTTGGTGTCTTTCATCAGGCCGTCGCCTCTTGGGCGACCTTTCCCTGCTGCAGGATCCGAATGGGGTTGCCGAACGGATCGCGCAGGCCCATGTCTGTGCCATAGAAGTGGTCGGTGGGCTCCTGGGTGAAGTCAGTGACACCGCGCGCCCGGAGGGTTTCGTACAGGCCTCGGGCATCGTCCGTGATGAAGACGAGCCCGCCCAGGGCGCCCTTGGTGATCAGCTCGCGGAGCTGCGCAGCAGTCGCTTCGTCATGCAGCGGGGGGCCAGGCTGCTCGAGGGAGACTTCGGTCTCCGGGCTGCCGGGAACCCGCACCGTCAGCCAGCGGTAATCACCCTGCTTGACGTCATTGCCAACCTCGAGTCCGAGCTTATTGACGTAGAAGTCGCGCGCCTCCTCCTTGTCGAGGACATAGATGGAGGCGACGTTCAGCCTGTTGATCATGGCGATCCTCACTTGTGCGATTCATCGGGGTTGGTCCTGATCCTAGGGCCCTGCCGCACCGGCGGCTTCTCCAAAACTGCTCGATTGCCTGGCGACCCTCGCCGCGACCAGCGGCCGCATCGCTGCCAGCTGGACGCAGTGGGGCGCCACGATCGGTCCATGCCCCGTTCGGTAGCCTGACGGGGTCTCGCCGACGACGTCCCGGAACGTGCGACTGAACGTGCCCAGGCTGGAGAAGCCGACGTCGAAGCAGATGTCGGTGACGCTGCGGTCGGTCTCGCGCAGCAGGAACATCGAGCGCTCCACCCGCCGCCGCTGCAGGTAGCGGTGGGGCGTCTCTCCGAAGACCGCGCGGAAGCTGCGGATGAAATGGGCCTCGGAGACGTGCGCCACCGCGGCGACCGCTCTCACGTTCAGTGGTTCGGCGTATGCGCGATCCATGGCGTCGCGGGCGCGCAGCAGGCGCCGATTGAAATCCTCGACTTCCCGGCTCACGCCCCAACGCTACGCCATGATGGACGACATGTGCGGGGTGGGTGCCCAAGCAGCTGGCTGCGGCGGGCTCGGTGCGCAGGTCTTGTGCTGGGTGGCGCGAGAGGGGACGATCCCCGGATGCTAACGACAGCTGCCTCGCGCGGGTGCTGAGCTTGGGACGGATCGCCTGGGGCATCTGCTTCCTGGCGCTGGCCGTCGTCGCGTCAGCAAGCGTGCTGGTCGTGCTCAACCGCGACTCGATTCGCAGCCTCTACGAGGCCAACGCGATCGAGATCGTCGTGCCCATCACGTGGGCCGTGCTGGGCGCACTCGTCGCTTCGCGACAGCCTCGTAACGTCATCGGCTGGCTCTTCTTGGCCATCGCGCTCGCGAACGCGGTGCCGGGCGCGACCACCCAGTACGCGCGATACGCAGTTGTGACGGCACCCGAAGCGCCGCTCTCAGCGTGGATCCCGTGGTTCGGATACATGTGCGGGGCGCTCGTCTACCCCGCGGGGCTGGCCCCGATAGCCATGCTCTTCCTGCCCAATGGTCTGTTGCTGTCGCCGCGGTGGCGAGTCGTGGTCTGGGCCGGTGTCGCCCTGACCGCGGGCCTCATCGCGGTCGCGGTGTTTGATCCCGAGCTCGTCATTGTTCCTGGGCTGCCAGATGTTCCCAGTCCGACGGGTGTTGAGGCGCTGGCCGGCATCAATCGCGGTTCCGTTGGGTCGATTGGCTATTTCGCGGGCCTCGCGGTTATCGGCGCAGCAGGGGTATCGGTATTGATCCGGCTGCGGCACTCGCTTGGGGACGAACGACTCCAGCTGCGATGGGTCGCCTATACCGCGGCCTTCGCAGTGACGATCAACATCGTCTACCCGATCGCGGCTCTCCCGCTCTTGCCGGTCGAAACGGTCATCGCCTTCTCGCCGGTCGTCGTGATCCTGGGGTTTGGGATCGCCCTTCCCGTCGGCGTCGCCGTGGCGATCCTGCGGTATCGCCTGTACGACCTTGACCTGCTCCTGAACCGGACGATCCTGTACGGGTCCGTGACCGGGGTCCTGCTCGCTGCCCTCGCGGTCGCGAACGTCGTTGCGCAACGCGTCGTTGAGTCGATCATTGATCAACAGTCCGACCTGATCGCCGCAGCGTTGGGGCTGGCCGCCGGCCTGGCCTTCGCGCCGGTGCGCCGATGGCTCCGCCCGATCGTCGACGGAGCATTGCCCGCTCGCAGCCGGCTCACGCTCCTGTTCACCGACATCGTCGAGTCGACGCAGGCGATCGTGGACCTGGGCGACGAGCGGTGGCGAGACGTGCTTTCCCTCTATCGGGCCATGGTTCGGCGGGAGCTCGGACATTTCCATGGGCGCGAAGTCAACACCGCCGGTGATGCCTTCTTTGCCATCTTCGATCGGCCAATCAGGGGGGTGGAGTGCGCGATGGCCATGCGTGACGCTGTCAAGGACCTGGGTCTGCGAGTGCGGACCGGGCTCCACTGTGGCGAGGTAGAGATGCGAGGCGAACAGGTGACCGGCCTGGCGGTCCACGCTGCCGCGCGGGTCATGAGCCAGGCCGGGGAAGACGAGATCTTTGTCTCTGGCGTCATGGCCGAGGCAGTTGGAGGATCGATTCCGCTGCGGGAGCTGGGGCAGCGTGAGCTGCGTGGTGTGCCCGGCGAATGGCGGCTGTTCGAGGTCGTGGCGACCCCCGAAAACCAGGAGGCTGGCGGAGCCTGAAGAGTGGCTCCGGCGGTAGGATTCGAACCTACGACCAAGCGGTTAACAGCCGCCCGCTCTACCACTGAGCTACGCCGGAACGCGCGGGGGATGATACCCGCCCCTCGCGGGAGGGGCTACTCCAGGTAGTCCTTGAGCTTCCGGGACCGGCTCGGGTGGCGCAGCTTGCGGAGCGCCTTGGCCTCGATCTGCCGGATCCGCTCGCGGGTCACGTTGAAGTCGCGGCCCACCTCCTCGAGAGTCCGGCTGCGCCCGTCCTCGAGCCCGAATCGCAGTTGGAGGACGCGACGCTCGCGCGGGGTGAGGCTGTCGAGGACACCCTCGACCTGCTCCTTCAGGAGCTGATGGCTGGCCGCGTCGGCGGGCGCCACGCTGGCAAGGTCCGGGATGAAGTCGCCGAGGTGGCTGTCCTCCTCCTCGCCGATCGGGGTCTCGAGGCTGACCGGCTCCTGGCTGACCTTCATGATCTCGCGCACCTTCTCCGGTGAGACGGTCTGCGGCCCGGCCGCCTCCCGCTCATCGGTCTCGGCGTCGGTCGGCTCGCGCTGCAGCTTGTCGCGCAGCTCACGGATGATCTCGTCGCGGCTCATGCGTCGCGCGATCTCCTCCACCGTTGGCTCGCGGCCGAGCTCCTGGAGCAGCGTGCGGCTGACCCGGATCAGGCGGTTGATGGTCTCGACCATGTGGACCGGGATGCGGATCGTGCGGGCCTGGTCGGCGATGGCGCGGGTGATCGCCTGTCGGATCCACCAGGTGGCATAGGTGCTGAACTTGAAGCCCTTCTCGTAGTCGAACTTCTCGACCGCGCGGATAAGGCCGATGTTCCCCTCCTGGATCAGGTCCAGGAAGCTCATCCCACGCCCGATGTACTTCTTGGCAATGCTGACCACCAGCCGCAGGTTCGCCTCGGTCAGGCGCTTGCGGGCATCGACGCTCTGCTCGACCAGGCGCCCGGCCCGCTTCTCGAGCGGCACCTCCGGCGGGATGGTCGGGTCGTAGCCGAGTTCATGCAGGTAGGCGGCGTCGTTGCCGTCCTCGATGTAGGCCCGCACGATGCCCTGGGCGGTCTCGCGCGCCCAGCGCTCGAGCTCCACCAGCTCGGCTGCGCCGGCATGATCCAGCGCCCGCTGCCGGTACGAATGGCCGAACAGGATCGCCTGCTTGAGCGCGTCGCCGGGGTCCTCGCCGAGCAGCTTCATGATCGACTCTGCATGCATGATCCGCTCCCGTGCCTCGTCGTCGAGGTCCGGCGCGCGACGCGCCTTGGAGAATTTCACGGCCGGCGCGGTGATCGTCTCCCTGCGCTTGGCCACCCACCAGTCGATGGCGTCGCGCGTCACGCGAGCCGATTCCTTGGGCAGGTCGAAGGCGCGCATGGCGGCCATGCTGCGAGCCTTCGGCTCCGAGTTGGTGCTGACCCAGGTGTAGAGGTTGACGAGCGCCCGCGCCGGATCCTCGACGGCCAGCTCGCCCAGCTCGATCGCCTTGGCCAGCACGACCTCCTCCTCGGCGGTGAGGAGGGCGACCTTGCCGATCTCCTTGAGGTACATCCGGACCGGGTCGTCGATGCCGATCAGGTCGGCCGCGAGCGCGTCGAGATCCTCGTCGATCCCCTCGCGCTTGATCACCGCCGCCGCCTCTTCGGCATCCAGGCCGGCCTCGGCGATCAGGGTCGGGTTGTTGTCGGCGTCGAGAACCTCGACCCCGCTCTCCTCGGCGGCCGCATACAGCTCCTCGACCTCCCCGGGGTGCAGCTCAGGCTGCGGCATCGCCTGGAGGATCTGGTCGTGCGTGATGAAGCCCTCGTCACGTCCCTTGGCGAGCAGGCTCTCGAGCGCGGCGCTCATTCCCTTGGTGGTCGCGCCATTGGCTGCCTCGGCGGCTGCCTTGCGACGCGACTTGGCCGCGACCTTGGGCGCCTCGAGCGCGGCTGCCGCTTTGGGCGCAGCGGCCTTGGTCGCCAGCTTGGGCGCAGCGGCCTTGGTCGCCAGCTTGGGCGCCACAGCCTTCGGCGCTGCCTTGGGCGCTGCTGTCTTGGGCGCTGGGGCCTTGGGCGCTGGGGCCTTCGCTGCTGCCTTGGGGGCTGGGGCCTTCGCTGCTGCCTTGGGGGCTGCCGCCTTCTTCGGCGTCACAGCCTTGGTGATGGGCCTGGCCGGCGCCTTGGGGGCAGCCTTCGGCGTGGCCTTGGGCGCGGCGGGTTTCGCCCCGCCCTTTGGCGCGTCGATGACGGCGGTTGACTTGGTCCGCTCCTTTGTGGTGGTCGCCACGATCAGTTCCTCCTCACGCCGACCGCCGCGGCCGGACCTTCCATTGCCTTGTTGAGATCGGCCTTCTCTCGACCGAGCCGGTTGATCTGTTGCTTGAGTGCCTCGAGCTGGCTTCCGTCCTCGTCGCGCTGAGCCTCGGCGAGCAGGAGCTGCCCGTCGCGGAGCGCTTCCTCGATGCGCGCCGCGCGGAGCCGCAGAAGACAGGTACGGAGCTGGGCACGCGCCTCGCCCGCCTCGAGCGGCGCGGCGTTCCCGTTGGCTGCCAAGTGAGCCAGCAGATCGCGGGCGATCCCCGCGGTCGCCGGATCGAGGCCGTCGACAAATGCCTCGAGGTCCGCACCGGCGGCGCTGCCCTGCCCGACCCGATCGCGCCACGCCGCGACGAGGTTGCCGGTCGCGGCATCGCGGAATGGGAGGGGTTCGCCCTCGGGGAGCTCCGCCGTCAGGGCGGGGTATCGGAGCAGGAGGCCCAGGGCCTCACGCTCGAGCGGCCCCAGCCCCGGCACAGGGGCCGTCGACTCGCCCGGACCTACGGGCAGGGGGGCGAGGCGCGGGGCCCGGCGCACAGGCTCGCGCGCAAGCGCCTCCAGCAGGACCCGCTCCTCGACGTTGACCAGTCGCGCGAGTCGCTGCAGGTAGAGGCTGCGCTCCACCGGGTCGCCCACCCGCTTGAGGAGGGCGAGCGCTCGTCCGGTGAGCTCGCGCTTGCCGGTGATGCTGTCGAGGTCCACCTCGGCCGCGGTGCGCTCCATGAAGTATTCGATCACCGGCTTCGCTTCGGCGACCGCGGTGCGCCATGCGTCGGGATCGTTGCGGATCAGCTCGTCGGGATCCTTGCCGGCGGGGATGCGCACCACGCGCACCTTGCTGACCGACTGATCGGGGCCGAGCTCCTCGAGCAGCCCACGCTGCGTCGCGGCCTCGCCGGCGAGGTCGACGTCGTAGGCGAGCGCGATGCCGTCGGCGTAGCGCGTCGCGAGCTCGATCTGTCCCCGCGTCAGGGCCGTGCCGAGGCTGGCCACGACGTTGGCGAAGCCGGCCTGGTGGGCGGCCATCACATCGGTGTAGCCCTCCACGATGACCGTCAGCTTCTCTTTTCGGATCGCCGACTTGGCCAGGTCCAGCCCGTACAGGGTCCGGCTCTTGTCGAAGAGCGGACCGGCCGGCGAGTTCAGGTACTTGGGCCCGTCGGCGCCCGGCATGATGCGCCCGCCCAGGCCAACGGCCCGGCCGGATGCGTCCCGGATGGGGATGATGATCCGCCCACGGAACTTGTCGATCACGCCCCCGCGGTTTGACGGCGAGGCGAGGCCGGCGGCGGTCAGCTCGTCGTTGGTGAAGCCGCGACCGATGAGCCGGCGGGTGAGCGCATCCCAGGTCGTGGGCGCGTACCCGATCCCGAAACGCTCCAGCGTCTCGGCGGTCAGGCCCCGCTCGTCGAGGTAGGCGCGTGCTCGTTCGGCCTGCGTGGCCTGCAGCAGCACCTCGCGGTACCAGGCGATCGCCGCCTCGAGCGCTTCGCGCAGTCGACGCCGATGGCGATCCTCCTTCGCGGTCTGGGCCGACAGCTCGACACCCGCCTTCTCGGCGAGACGAGAGAGCGCCTCGCGAAAGTCGATGCCGTCCCGTCGCATGAGGAAGGTGAAGATGTCTCCACCCTCGCCGCAGCCGAAGCACCGCCAGCTCTCGCGATCGGGAGTGACGATGAAGGATGGCGTCTTCTCGGCGTGGAACGGGCAGAGGCCCTTGTAGGCAGACCCGGCCCGTTTGAGGGCCACGGTCTCCCCGACCACGTCGATCACGGGAAGCTTGGATTTGATCTCGGCGGCGATGCCGGAAGCGGTCATGCGAAAGAGCGACCCCACGCCATGCGGCGCTTTGTCAAGGGCTTGTCAAGAGGGATGTCGGTAGTTTACCACGAAGTCAAGTTTCGAGGTCCTCCCAGCCATCCTGGGGATGGGTTGCCACCAGGGAATAGACTTTGCAGTCGCTGGTTCGCGCCGATCACCAGGGAGGAGTCCGACGGCCATCCTGCAGCCTTCACCTGCGCAGTACGACGATGCCACACTGGCGGCAGCATTCCGCGACCTGCATGGGCCGCGGCTGCACGGCTTCGCCATCCTGGTCACGCTCGGCGACCAGCAGCTGGCCGAGCGCGTCGCCGGTTTCTCGCTCGCGGCCGGAGCCCGGCAGGCCGCTGCGCTGCGACACCCGGAACGGGCCGCTGCGTGGCTTCGTGCCCGTACCCTCCGCGCGCTCCATGAGCCTCGAGCGCCTGGGCGATCGACGCCCGTCGAGGCGCGGCGTGCGGCGCTCGCCACGCTCGGCGTCGATGAATCCGTCTACCACGGGCTGGCCGCGCTCGGCATCGACGCCCGAGCCGCCCTCGTCGCATCGGCGATCGAGCGGTTCGACCCGATCGACGTCGAGACGATCCTGGCCGCCGCCCCGGCAGCGACGCGGCATGCCGTCGCGGAGGCACGGAGCCGATACATGCGGTTCGCCGTCAAGGGATCCGGCGAGGAGGCCGGCCCGGCCCCGGATGAGCCGATCGGCGAGCTCGCCGCCCGGGTCCAGGAGGTCTCGGCCCGCGCCTTCTCGACCGGGGACGAACCACGATGAACGAGGCTCATCAGCGTTTTCATGACTGGCTGAGCGCCGGAGCCGAGGGCGATCCGCCGCGTGACGTGGCGGTGCACGCATCGGTCTGCGCGGGATGTCGACGGTCGATCGCGGCGCTCGACCTGCTCGCCATCGTCAATCCCGGCCTGGCGAGCATGCCGGCTGAACCGACCGGCCGGGAGCGCAGCCGCTTGGTGGTCGCCGGGCGTCTCGCCGGCGCAATCGCGGTCCTGTTCAGCGCCGCGATCCTGGGGGTGGGGGTTTCGCAGCTCGTCGGCGTATCGCCAACCAACGGTCCCGTCGCGCTGGCCAGCTCCACGCCGGAACAGAGCGTCATGGGAGCCGTGGCCACCCCTCAGCCAACCCCGGAACCGACGCCATCCCAGCCGCAGGAGACGCTGACCCCGTTGGGCACGCCGGCCCCGGTCTACCATCCGCCGGCCGCGACACCGATTCCGATTCGGACACCGCCGCCCACCCCAATTCCAACGCCCATCGCAACTCCGTCTCCGAGCCCGACGCCGTCGGTCAGCGAACCTCCGCCATCGGTCAGCGAACCTCCGCCATCGGTCAGCGAGCCGCCGCCGTCACCATCGGTGAGCCAACCACCGAGCGGAAGCCCGTCGCCGTAGGGCGGTACACGGGCTAGCGGTCGCGCACCTCGGCTGAGGCGAGGGCCGCCTGGGCGGCGGCGAGGCGAGCCACCGGCACCCGGAACGGCGAGCATGAGACGTAGTCGAGGCCCACCTCGTGGCAGAAGGCGATGCTGGCCGGATCGCCGCCGTGCTCGCCGCAGATCCCGACCTTGAGCCCGGGGCGCGTGGCCCGGCCACGCTCGGTCGCCAGGCGGACGAGCTGCCCCACCCCCTCGCGGTCGAGGACCTGGAACGGGTTCTCCGGCAGGATCTTGCGCTCGACGTACTGGAGCAGGAACTTGCCCTCAGCGTCGTCGCGCGAGTACCCGTAGGTCATCTGGGTCAGGTCGTTGGTGCCGAAGCTGAAGAACTCGGCGTGCTCCGCAATCTGGTCGGCGGTCAGCGCCCCGCGGGGCACTTCGATCATGGTGCCGAACTTGTACTGCACCTGCTGCCCGCTCTCCGCCACGATCTTGGCGACCTCGGCCTCCAACACCCTGCGCGTCTCGGCGAGCTCGTTCACGTGCCCCACCAGCGGGATCATGATCTCCGGCAGCGGCGTCTTGCCCTCCGCCGCCACCCGCGCGGCGGCGGCCAGGATGGCCCGCGTCTGCATCTTCACGATGTCCGGGATCATCAGGCCCAGGCGGCAGCCGCGCATGCCCAGCATCGGGTTCTGCTCGCGCATCGCCTCCACGGCGTGCAGCAGCTCCATCGCCTCCTCGAGCTCGGCCTCGACGCCAGGCCCGCCCAGGTTGTTCTCCTGGAGGGTGCGCAGGCGCGTCGTCCTCTCGATCAGCTCATCGGCGGACGGCAGAAACTCGTGCAGCGGCGGGTCGATGAGGCGGATGACGACCGGGAGCCCGTCCATCGCTCGGAAGAGGCCGGCGAAATCATCGGCCTGGAGGTGCTCGAGCTCCGCCAGGGCGGCATCGAAGGTGGCCACGGTCTCCGTGTCATCGGCCGAGATCTCATGCCCGCTCCCCAGGCGCCGCTTGGCCTCGGTGGCCCGGGTCGCGGCGAGGATCATGCGGCGCACGGTGGGCAGCCGCTCCTCCTCGAAGAACATGTGCTCGGTCCGGCACAGGCCGATGCCCTGGGCACCGAAGGCGCGGGCACGCTCGGCGTCACGCGGGTAGTCCGCATTGGCCCATACCTGCAGGCGGCGGACGGCATCGGCCCAGCCAAGCAGGGTGGCCAGGTCGTGCTCGTCCTCGAAGCGCGCCTCGATGGTCGGCAGCTCGCCGGCGTAGATCTCGCCGGTGGTGCCGTCGATGCTGATCATCTCCCCCTCGCGGACGGTGGTGCCGCCGGCCTCCATGGTGCGGGCCCCGTAGTCGATGTGCAGCGACTCGGCGCCGGCGACGCACGGGAGGCCCATGCTGCGCGCCACCACCGCCGCGTGGCTGGTCGCCCCTCCGCGTGCGGTGAGCACCCCTCGGGCGGCGAGCATGCCGTGGACGTCGTCTGGGCTGGTCTCGATGCGGACCAGGATCACCGGCTGGCCCGCCGCCTTGACCTCCTCGGCCCGATCCGGGTCGAAGACCGCCTGCCCGGTGGCGGCTCCGGGTGACGCGTTCAGGCCTTTGGCAAGGAAGCGATCCCCAGCCTTGCCCTTGGCCGCCTCATCGAAGCGAGGCAGCAGCAGCTGCACGATCTGTGCGGGCTCGACCCGGCCGAGCGCCTCCTCGCGGGTCAGGATCCCCTCCCCCACCATGTCCACCGCGATCTTGACCGCGGCCGGTGCGGTGCGCTTCGCCGATCGGGTCTGGAGCATGTACAGCTTGCCGCGCTCGATCGTGAACTCCAGGTCCTGGACGTCGCGGTAGTGTCGCTCCAGCCGCTCGCCGATCTCGGTGAACTGCTGGTACACCTCGGGCAGCTCGTCGCGCATCTGGCTGATCTTGGCGGGCGTGCGCACCCCGGCCACCACGTCCTCGCCCTGGGCATTGGTCAGGTACTCGCCGTAGAGGACGCGCTCCCCGGTGTTTGGGTCGCGGGTGAACGCGACCCCGGTACCCGAATCGGCGCCCATGTTGCCGAACACCATGGTCACGATGTTGACGGCGGTCCCCAGGTCGTGCGGGATCCTGTTGAACTCCCGGTAGTCATGCGCTCGCTTCCCGAACCAGCTGTCGAAGACCGCTCGCACCGCCAGCTCGAGCTGCTTGTACGGGTCGGTCGGGAAGTCCTCGCCGGTGGCGGTGCGGACGATGGCCCGATACTCGTCGGCCGCCTCCTTGAGATCGTCCGCGCTGAGCTCGGTGTCGAGCTTCACGCCGCGCTTGGCCTTGAGCGCGTCGAACGGCTCGTCGAAGGCGGTGGCCGGAATGTCGAGCACGATGCGCCCGAACATGGCCACGAAGCGGCGCCAGGCGTCGTAGCCAAAGCGCTCGTTGCCGGTGAGCGCGATCAGGCCGGCAACCGTGTCGGGGTTGAGGCCCAGGTTGAGGACCGTGTCCATCATCCCCGGCATGCTGAACGCCGCGCCCGATCGGACGCTCACGAGGAGCGGGTTGGACGGGTCGCCGAACTGCTTGCCGGTCTCCTGTTCGAGCGCGGTCATGTGGGCGAGCACGTCGTCCCACAGGCCTGGGGGCACCTGCTTGCCGGCCGCGTAGTAGGCGTTGCACGCCTCGGTGGTGATGGTGAAGCCGGGCGGGACTGGCAGCCCCGCATTCGTCATCTCGGCCAGGCCCGCACCCTTGCCGCCGAGCAGCGCGCGCATGCCCGCGTTCCCCTCCGGGAAGGTGTAGATCAGCTTTGCGGCGGTCGTGGCCATCCGGCTAGCGGTGCTCCTTGGGAGGCTCGGGAGTGGCGATTGTACCGATCTTCCAGCGCCGTGGCGCCCGGGTGGCCACCGTCACGAGGCGGGAGACGGGTTCACCTCGAGATAGCACTCCACAAAGACCGCGTTGTCGCCGTTCGCCCCAGCCGCGACGATCGTATCCCCTTCCCGGGCAACGATCCGACCCGAGGGGTCGATGAGGACCACGACGCCATCCTGCTCGCGGCGGGCGGAATAGCCGTTCGGCCACACGACCACGCGAACGCGGTCACCGCTCTCGAACCCGAGCCCATAGGTCGTGTCGTACGCAAGGATGCCGCCGACCCGTGCCATGGCACAGATGTTGCTCGGCGCCCCCGTGTTGATCCGCACCGGGCCCACAGGAGCAGAGGCGCACGCGGCTAACAGCGCGGCCTGGAGCGGCGCCAGGAGCACAGCCAGCTTGCGACGCACCGCGGGCGTGGTGGTCCTCCCAGGCGTCAGGCCGAGATTGGCGGGCCGGATCGAAATCACCGCCGCGGCTGGATCCGGCGCCGGCCGGGCTGGCGATATCGAACCTCGAGGAACGGCCACAGGTCCGACAGCGCCACCTGGTAGTCGCCGCGGACGAGGGTCGCGTGCAGGCGCCCGGTGCGAATCAGGCGCCGCACATGCTCGGGGTGAAAGCCCAGGATGATCGCCACCTGACGGGTGCCGACCACCAGCGCCTCCGGGTCGACCTCGGCCGTCGCATCCATGCCGGCCATCGCCACGGCCATCGCCTTGGCCCGATCGGCGGTCAGCGCCACCGCCTCCGGCTCCTGGCGTCGCATGGCGCTCGCCATCGCCGCGGCCAGGCGCTCGCGAAGGTCGCCAACCTTCATCGGACCCGCAGCCAGCCGCGGCGGAGGGCGAACGCGAAGATCCCGCGCGACGAAGCGAGGAGCCGGCCCAGCCAGCCGGCCCGTTGCCGGTACAGCGACCGGGCCTTGGCGCGGACTCGCTCCCGGTCGGTGCCGGACAGCTCCCTGGCCAGGGCGGCGAACTCGTCGAAGGCGGCCGGCTCGCGGGCGGCCAGCCACAGCGCATCGGCCAGCGCCTCGCGCGCGGCCGCGTCGCCCGGACGGAGGCTCGACGCGCGAGTCGCCGCGGGGAGCGCGGCCGCCGCATCACCGAGGTGGACGAGGCCGCGCGCCAGCGCCAGCTGTGCGTCGAAGCTGCCGGGATCGAGGCGGACGGCGCGACGGGCCGCCTCGACCCCCTTCTCAGCGTCGGCGGCCTCGATTCGCTCGGCCGCTTCCCCCACCGTCCAGGCCACCTGGCCCGGGTCGCGGCGCGAGAGGCGGGCGTATTCGGCTGCCGCGTCGGCGTGCTCACCGCGCCGCGACTGGATCTCAGCCAGCAGCTCGCGGTAGCGGATCTCCTCGGGGTCGAGGCGGACCGCATCCATGGCGTCCCTCTCCGCTTCCTCGAGGCGATCAAGGGCCAGGAGCGCCCGTGCCCGTGCCTCGTGCGCCGCGTCGTCGCCCGGCCGCTCGGCCAGCAGCGCATCGGCCCGGCGCAGGACCTCCTGGTGGTCGAGGCCCACGCTACTCGCCGGCCGGAGCTCGCTCACGGTGGATGCCCTCCCAGGTGGATCCGGAGACCAGCCCGGCGATCCGCTCGGGCAGTGCCGACATCGCCACGCGCTCCTGCGTCATCGTGTCGCGTTCCCGGATCGTGGCGGCGCCATCGGTCAGCGTGTCGACGTCGACCGTCACGCAGAACGGCGTCCCCACCTCGTCCTGCCGGCGGTACAGCTTGCCGATGCTGGCCGTGTCGTCGTAGACGGCCGGCATCATGGTCTTCAGGTCAGCGGCCAGGCGCTGCCCCAGCGCAACCAGCTCGGGCCGGTTGCGGAGGAGCGGCATGACCGCCACCTTGATCGGCGCCAGCGAGGGGCGGATGTGCAGCACCACTCGCTTCTCGCCCTCGACCTGCTGCTCCTCGTAGGCGTCGAGCAGGACGGTCAGGACGGCGCGGTCGACCCCCATCGCCGGCTCGATGACGAAGGGCGTCACCTGCTCGCCGCTGGCGTCGTCGAAGATGGTCAGGGCCTTGCCGGAGCCCGCGGTGTGTGCCTTCAGGTCATAGTCGGTCCGGTCGGCGACCCCCTCCAGCTCGGACCAGCCCATCGGGAAGGCGTACTCGATGTCGGTCGTCTGGCGGCTGTAGTGGGACAGCTCGTCCGCCTCGTGCGGGCGCAGCCGGAGCCGATCGGCGCCGATCCCCATCGCATCGGTCCACCAGCGTAGGCGCTCCTCGACCCAGTAGGCGAACCACTGGTCCTCCTGCGAGGGATGGACGAAGAACTCCATCTCCATCTGCTCGAACTCGCGGTCGCGGAAGATGAAGTTGCCCGGCGTGATCTCGTTGCGGAAGCTCTTCCCGATCTGTGCGATCCCGAACGGCAGCTTCTTGCGCGCGGTGGTGGCCACGTTCGCGAAGTTCACGAAGATCCCCTGCGCGGTCTCGGGTCGCAGGTAGGCGACCGATGCCGACTCCTCGACCGGCCCAACGTGGGTGCGGAACATGAGGTGGAACTGGCGGGGCTCGGTGAGGGTGCCGCGGTTGCCGCAGTTCGGACAGGCGATCTCCGACGGCGGTCCTTTGAGGTCCTCCGCGCGGAAGCGGAGCTTGCAGCTGCGGCAGTCGACCATCGGGTCGCTGAAGCCGGCAACGTGGCCTGACGCCTCCCAGACCCGTGGGTTCATGATCACCGCCGCGTCGAGCCCGACGATGTCGTCGCGCAGCTGCACCATCTGGCGCCACCAGGACGCCTTGATGTTGTTCTTGAGCTCCACCCCCAGCGGGCCATAGTCCCAGAAGCCGGCCATGCCGCCGTAGATGTCGCTCCCGCCGAAGACGAATCCGCGGCGCTTGGCGAGACTGACGATGAGCTCCATGTTGGGGGCAGGCACAGTGGTGTCGACGCTCCCGATAGGCAACAGGTGTTGATGACCGATGGATGGGCCATCGAGTCTAGCCCAGTCCGACCCTGACGGATCAGGCCCCTGGCTGTACCGCGGGATGGCCCTCACAGGGAGGCAGCTCGGGCGCGACCTGACGTTCTTCCGGGATGCCGTCCGCGAATGTACTGGCGACCTCGACCAGGAAGAGCTGGCGGCCCTCCAGGAATGAGTCGCCCATCCCAAAGGCGCGGATGTAGCCCGCCTCGGTGCGAACCTCCACCTGGTCGATCCTGAAGGAAGGATCGCGAGCATCGCCGCAGGCAGGAACGGAGAGGCGCTCACCATCGGCCGCCACCAGGAAGATGTCCTCCTCCGTCCGGTTGTAGACCGACAGGTCGGCGGTGACCGGAGGCAGGCCCCTGCCGGGTAGGTCGCCGATGAGCGCGCATCCGGCCAGCCCGGTGGCCAGGACGACGACGCCGGCGGCGTGCGGGATCAATGCCCCACCCGTCCGACGTCAGCCCAAGGGGCAGGTCCCATGGGCGCCGAGTCTAGCGCAACGGGGATTCCTCCCCGGTGGCGCGTTCCCGGCTACCCTATGCCGACCATGACCGATGCCGGAGCGCTCGCGCTCACCGAACGCGATGCCGCCGCGGCGGCGGATCTGCGCTCGCGATTTGGCTTCCTGCGCGAGATCGTGGCCGAGATGGAGCGTTCGGTCCCCTACGCCGCCGCCCTGATGCGCGCCAGCGACGGCCTGCGGGTGGACCTGCGGGATGGGGGCCAGACGGCCAATCGGCTCGATCCCCTGGCCGGCGTGGTGCTGACCGCGTCGAACGGCCACGCGCTGGAGGAGACCGCCACCGACCGTACGGATCCCGACTCGGTGCGCGCCGCCGCGGCAGAGCTCGTGGCGGCGGTCCGTTCACGCGCGACGAATAGCACAGCGCCGACGCTCGACATCGTGCCGGAGGCGCCGGCTGATGCGGACTACGCCACGCCGATGCAGATCGACCCTGCCAGCCTGACGCTGGCCGACAAGCTCGCCCGCTACGAGGCGATTCGGCAGCAGCTGCGAGCGTCCGACCGTCGGGCGGTGCAGGCCTCGGCAGGCTACGGCGAGACGCTGCAGCAGCAGGTCTTCGTCAACCGGGTCGGGATGGTGACGCAGCAGGTCCGCCGCACGACGCTTGCCCTGGTCCTGTTCGTATCGGACGGCCAGCAGCAGCGCTACGACTACTTCGGGCGCGGCGGGACCGGCGGCCTCGAGGTGATCGAGGTCCCCCCGGCGGACCTCGCCGAGATGGCCGAGATCGCCGTGGGGCTCCTGACGGCGCGGCCCGTCCCGGCGGGGGTGTACGACATCGTGGCCGACCCGTCGGTGAGCGGCACGATCGCCCATGAGGCGTTCGGCCACGGCGTCGAGACGGACATGTTCCTCAAGGAACGGGCCCGCGCCGCGGACTACGTCGGGCAGCGGGTCGGGTCGGACCTGGTCACCATCATCGACGACGCGACGGCCCCGGGCGGTTATGGCGGCTACTACATCGACGATGAGGGACAGCCGGCTTCGCCCACCGTGATCATTCGCGACGGGGTCTTCCAGCGCGGCCTCACCGACCTCTACTCGGCGACCCGACTGGGGATCCCGCGTTCCGCCAACGGACGACGCGAGAGCGTGCATCGGAAGGCCTATGCGCGGATGTCGAACACCTTCTTCGCCCGTGGGACGCACACCCCGGAGGAGCTCGTCGCGAGCCTGGATGATGGCCTGCTGGTGTGTCGCGCCCTGAATGGGATGGAGGATCCGAAGGGCTGGGGCATCCAGATCTGGACGAACTTCGCCCGCGAGGTCAAGAAGGGCAAGCCCACCGGTGTCCTGTTCGCGCCGGTCGCCATGACCGGCTACGTGCCAGACGTCCTGGCTGATGTGTCGATGGTCGCCAACGACTTCCAGATCACGCCCGGCACGTGCGGCAAAGGCTGGAAGGAGCTCGTCCCCAACGGCTCCGGCGGGCCGCACATCCGCACCCGGCTGCGACTCGCCTGAGCCGATGGACCCGCGCCTCATCGACGCGCTCCGCGCACACCCTGGGATCGACGACTGGACGCTCCGCCTGGAGCGAACACGCGGCGTGCAGATCTACCTGGCGGGCGCGCACATCGAGAGCGTCCGCCAGGTCTCGCGAGAGGCGTACGAGGTCGAGGTCCTCAAGGATCACCCTGCGCCGGCGGGAGACGGAGGCTCGGAGATGGCGCGTGGCGGGGCCACCATCCCGCTGTCCCGAGCCGATCTCGATCGTCTCCCCCAGATCCTCGACGACGCCGTGACGATGGCGAGCCTCGTCAACAACCCGCCCTGGTTGCTCGCCGGGGCCACGCCGATGCCCGACGTCGACCTCGCCGATCCGCGCCTGGTCGACGCGGGGGACGCGACGACGGCAGGGCTCGAGGCGGCGGCCCAGATCCGCGAGCTGGCCGAGGGTGAGCGCGTCTCGGGGGTCCGATTGAGCGGCGCGGAGCTGTTCCTGACCTACTACGAGGCGGAGCTGGCCAACAGCCAGGGGGCGGAAGCGTCCGCCACGTCGACCCGGATCCTGATGGAGATGACGCTGCTGGCGCGCGGGACAGAGGACGAGACCGAATATTTTCGGACGGTGGAGGCCCGTCGCCTCACGGACCTTCGGCTGAGCGAGACGGTCCAGGTTGGGGCGCAGCTCGCCCGGGACAAGCTGGGGGCGGCGGCTCCCAGAACCAGGCAGGGCCCGGTGGTCATCTCCGGGGAGGCGCTCAACCAGATGATGGGCGGCCAGGTGACCGGCGCTCCCGGCGCGTACCTCTTCCAGACGATGGCACGCACCGCCTACGAGCACCTGTCGCGCTTCGAACTCGGGGCCTCGATCTATGGCCAGCTCGAGCCGGCCGGGGACGTCGTCACCCTCCGGGCCAATGCACGACGACCGTACGGCGTCAACAGCTACCGCTGGGACTCCGACGGCATCCCAGCCCAGGACCTGCTGGTGATCGAGGGTGGTGTCCTCCGGGCTCGGCCGGCAACGCTGCGCTATGCCCAGTACCTGGGCGTCCCGGCGACCGGGCGCCCGGGGGTGGCCGAGATCGCCGTCGGGAACACCGCCCGCGTCGACCTGCTGGCCGGCGACGAGCCGATCCTGGAGGTGCTCGACTTCGCGGCTCCGAACGTCGAGCCCCTCAGCGGCGACTTCGGGATGGAGATCCGCATCGGGTATGAAACCGACCGCACAGGCAGGCGCGCGGTGAGCGGCGGCTCGGTGACGGGGAACCTGTTCGAGGCGATGGCCAACGCGCGCTTCTCGTCGGAGGCGGGGGCCTTCGCCGAGTACGCCGGGCCGGCCGCGATTCGATTCGAGTCGCTCCAGGTGGCCGGCGAGGGCTAAACCGGCGCGGCAGCCCCTCGCAGCGCCACCTCGTCGAGGAAGTCGCGGCTGCGCAGCTCGCGCTCGAGCACGGCCGAGACGCTCGCGTGCAGCAGGTGCTCGACCTCGCGCTGGGTCGCTGCCGGAACGCGGAGCCGAAGCACCTCGGTCAGCGCCGAGCGCTGCAGGTGACGCATCACCTTCAACGCCGCCGACGAGATCGGCCGCGCGCCGAGGGCATGGTGCGAGCACTCGGGGCCGAGCACGCCACCGGCCACCGGCGAGTAGGCGTTTCCATCCGGCTCGATCTCGACCCCGCAATCGAGGCATTGCCCGAGCTCGGGCCGGAAGCCCATCGCCTCGAGCAGATGCAGCTCGAACCAGCGCGCCACGATCTCGCGCGACACCGCCGCGGGTGCGGCGTCGAGCGCGGCCAGCGCCTGGGCGAGGAGCTCGAAGGCCTGGTGCGATTCGGCGGATCCCTCGCAGAAGCGATCCGCAAGCTCGACCACATACCACGCCGCCGCCGTCGAGTGGAGGTCATCGCGCAGGCCCAGGTGCGGGTCCTCCAGGGCCGCCTGGGTGACGACATCGAAGGTTCGTCCCACGGCCAGCACCAGGTGCACGTCGCTGAACGGCTCCAGTCCTCCCCCCAGCCGCGAGCGCGGGCGACGGATCCCCTTGGCAATCACGCGCAGCTTCCCGAGGCGGGGAGTCAGGACGGTCAGGACCCGATCGGCCTCACCGAGGTCCATGCTGCGAAGCACGATCCCCTCGGTCTTGTAGAGGCGTGCTCGACTCACGGTCGCACCGACCTCGGGTACCCTTGAGGCGTGGACGTCATGAGCCAGTTTAACGACCTCCTGGTGGAGATCGAGACGGAGATGCGGTCCGTCATCGGCGAGCACGATGGGCCCGCCCGTCCCCTCTACGAGATGCTCGCCTACCACCTCGGGCTCGACCAGATGGAGGGGCCGCGGGGCAAGCGGCTGCGCCCGCTGCTCGGCCTGCTCGCCTTCAAGTCGCTCGGGGGCGAATACCAGAAGGCGCTTCCCGCCGCCGCGGCCGTGGAGCTCGGGCACAACTTCAGCCTGGTCCACGACGACATCGAGGACGCCGATCGCGAGCGGCGCCATCGGCCCACCCTCTGGGCGCTCTGGGGCGTGCCGCTCGCCATCAACGCGGGGGACGCCCTCTTCGCGCTGTCCCGGCTCGCCCTCTACCGGCTGATGAAGGAGGAGGAGTACGAGCCGCAGAAGCTCATCGACGTGATGCACGTCTATGACGAGACCTGCCTGGCCCTGTGCGAGGGCCAGTACCTCGACATCAGCTTCGAGCGCCGCACCGACGTCACCGTCGACGAGTACCTCGACATGATCTCCAAGAAGACCGCCGCACTGATCGGCGCCTCGATCGAGACCAGCGCCATGATGGGCAGCGACGACCAGGAGCTGATCGATTCCTACCATCGGCTGGGACGCGACCTGGGCATGGCCTTCCAGATCGCCGATGACCTGAAAGGCAGCTTCTGGCCCAGCGCCGACTCGGGCAAGGCGGCGGCCGGCGACATCCGGAAGCGCAAGAAGACGTACCCCGTGGTCTGGGCCATGCGCAACGCGGCCCCCGCCGACGTCGCACGCCTGATCGAGATCTACCAGCCGGTGATTCGCGCCACCGATGGCTCCGGCCCGGCGGACCACACGACGATGTCGGAGGCGCTGACCGATGAGGTGCTCGAGATCCTGGAACGGTCCGGCGCTCGCGCTGCCACGGAGCAGGAGGCTCGCCGCTACCGCGACCTCGCCATCACCGAGGCACGATCCCTGCCCGTCCCCGCCGAAAAGCTCGACGAGCTGCGCTCGCTGGTCGAGAGCATGATCAGCGCCTAGTCGGCGTCGGCGGCGGCCAGCTCCTCGAGCGCGGACTCGGAGTGGCGCGGGCGGGTCGCGATCACCTTGGCGATGCGGCGCGGCTCGGCCGTCTCGACCGTCAGCGTCACGTCGCGGAACGGGACCACCGCCCCCGGCAGGGGGATGCGTCCGACGCGGTGGACGATGAACCCGCCCACCGTGTCGTACTCGTCCTCGTCCTCCTCCTCGGTGTCGGACAGTTCGAACAGGTCGCGAAGGTCGTCCATGCTCACCCGTCCGTCGACCCGGAACGCGATCTTGTCCTCATCCTCCTCGAGGGCCTCGACCAGCGACTCCTCGCTGTCGTACTCGTCCTGGATCTCGCCCACGATCTCCTCGACGACATCCTCCATCGTGATCAGGCCGGCGGTCCCTCCGTACTCGTCGACGACGATCGCGATGTGACGCTTGTCGACGCGCATCTCGTGCAGCAGCTCGTCGACCGGCTTGGTCTCGGGCACGTACGCGGCGGGCCGCACCAGGGCCCGGATGTCGATGTCGGAGGACGGTGCGGCGCCGGGGCGCAGGAACGGCAGTAGGTCCTTGGCGTAGAGGATGCCGACGATGTTGTCGAGGCTCTCCTCGTAGACCGGCACCCGGGAGTGGCCGGCACGCACGATCATGTCGAGCACCTCGTCGATCGGGTCGTGGACCTCCACGGCGCGGATGCCGATGCGCGGCACCATCACCTGGTGGACCTTCGTCTCCGCCAGCTCGATGACCCCGTGGATCATCTCCTTCTCTTCCTCTTCGATCCCGCCCTGCTCGCTGCCGGTCTCGACCAGCATCTTCAGCTCCTCGGTCGAGAGGTAGCCGGCCTGCGGGCGATCCCGGCCACCCAGCGCGCGGACGAGCACGTTCGAGATCGTCGAGACCAGCCACACGATCGGTCGCAGGAGGCGATCGAACCAGCCGATCGGACGAGCCACGAAGATCGCGAACCGATCCGGAAAACTGAGCGCCAGCGTCTTCGGCACCAGCTCGCCGATGATGATCGAGGCAAGGGCGATCAGCAGCGTGACGAGGACGAAGCTGATCTCGTCGGCGGCATCGCGAATTGCGTCGAGCGGGATGACCCGCACGAGGCTGGCCAGCGAGCCGGAGAGGGCCACGGCGCCCACCGCCGAGGCCAGGAAGCCAAGGAACGTGATCGCGATCTGGATCGTGGCCAGGAAGCGGCTCGGGTCCTCGGTCAGACGCTGCGCCACCCGCGCGGCCCGGCTCCCCTCGCCAACCAGCTGGCTCAGGCGGTGCCGCTTGACGGTGATCAGCGCGATCTCGCTCGCGGCGAAGAAGCCGCCGACCAGGATCAGCGCCAGGACGATGGCGAGGTCGAGGATCGGGTTCCCGGTCGGGCCGCTCTGGGCTGGTTCAGGCATCGTCGCCCGCTGACGAACCTCCCGGTTGCGGATTCCGGCGACGCATCTCGATGCGCCGCGCCGGCATGCCGACCACCGTCTCACCGGCCGGCACGTCGCGGGTCACGACCGCGCCCGCTCCGGTGCGGGCGCCCGGCCCGACGTTCACCGGTGCACGCAGCAGCGTGTCGACGCCGATGAACGCCCCGTCGCCGATGGTGGTCCGATGCTTGACGGACCCGTCGAAGTTGGCGGTGATGGCGCCTGCACCGATGTTGACCCCCTCACCCAGCTCGGCATCGCCGAGGTAGCTGAAGTGATGGATCTGGGTGCCGGCCCCGACCCGCGTCTCCTTCAGCTCGGCGAAGTTGCCGATCCGGCAGCGCGGTCCGATCTCGCATCCCGGCCGAACGTGGCTGTACGGCCCGATCTGCACATCCTCGGCGATCACCGACGACTCCACCACGCTGGCCCACACCACCGTCCGCTCGCCGATGCGCGAGTCGATCACCTGCGCCTGCGGACCGATCACGGCCCGCGAGCCGATCACGGTCCTGCCCGACAGGACGGTCCACGGCTCGATCCGCGCGTCCTCCCCGATCTCGACATCGACATCGATGAAGGTGCTGGCAGGATCCACGATGGTGACCCCGCTGGACATGTGGCGCTCCGCGATCTCACTCCGCAGGATCCGTTCGGCGGCAGCCAGATCGGACCGATCGTTGATCCCCAGGGCAAGCTCCGCGCGCGGGGCGCTGACCACAACCACGTGGCCACCGGCGGAGACCGCCATCCCGACCAGATCGGTCAGGTAGTGCTCACCGGAGCGTGAGGCGGGCACGGCGGCGATGTTGGACCGCAGCCAGCCGGCGTCGAAGCAGTAGGTCCCGGCGTTGACCTCGCCCAGCTCGCGGGTACCCGCGTCGGCCTCGCGCTCCTCGACGATCGCGCGGACGGAACCGTCCGCGTCCCGGACGATGCGACCGTAGCCGCCGGGGTCGGCCGGGCGGAAGGCGAGCAGTGCGATGCACGCGTCGCCCGCGGCCTGCGCGCCGACGAGCTCCGCGAACAGCTCGGCCGGGACCAACGGGGCGTCTCCCATCGCGACCACCACTTGCTGTGCGCCGGCGCCGACCTGCTCGAGGCCGATGCGCACCGCATCGGCGGTCCCCTTCTGTGGCTCCTGGCGCACCGTGCTCGCCCGGCCGTCGAGGGCGGCCTCCACCTGGTCCGCATCATGCCCGACGACCACAACCTGCTGCTCGATGCCGGCCGCGGCGAGCGAGGCGAGCACATGGTCGAGCATCGGCCTTCCTGCCAGCGGGTGGAGCACCTTCGGCAGGCGGGAGCGCATGCGGGTCCCCTGTCCGGCGGCCAGGACGACCGCCGCGGTGCCTATCACGATCCTGCCGGCTCCGACTCGGCCGCCAGGGCCACCATCTCGATTTCGACGAGGGCGCCCTTCGGCAGGGCCTTGACCGCGATCGTCGATCGCGCCGGGTACGGCGGTGAGAGGTACCGGGCATAGACCTCGTTGACAGTGGTGAAGTCGCTGATGTCGGTCAGGAAGATCGTCGACTTGACCGCGTGCTCCAGGTCCGTCCCCGCCGCCTGCAGGACGGCCGCAAGGTTGCGGAGGGCCTGATCGGCCTGGGCGGCGACGCCCTCGGCCAGCTCGCCGCTGGACGGATCCGCGCCGATCTGTCCGGATGTGAACACGAAGTCGGCGGTGCGGACCGCCTGACCGTACGGTCCAATCGCGGCCGGGGCAGCGTCGGTGTGCACTCCGCGTCGAGCGGTCATGCCTGCTCCTTCACCATCGGCCTCGGATCATCCCATGCTCGACGCCGAGGCGCCAGCATCCTGCGCCGCCTCGCCGAGCTCCACGATCTGCGCGGGCTGCCGGCGCAGCCGTGTCTCCCTGACCCGCACCCCTCGCTCGCGGAGTCCCGCGGCGATCGCTGCAGCCCGCTCGCCGTCGTCGGTCAGCGCGAAGATGGTCGACCCGGAGCCCGTCAGGCGCGGCTCGCCACCCGCGGCCGACACCGCGCGCATCAGGTCGCCGAGCTCAGGGCGCAGGCGCATCGCCGGAGCCAGCAGGTCATTGCCCCCGCGGCGTTCGGCCGCCAGGTCGGCCGCGCGCAGCTCCCCGAAGACGGCGGCGGTCGACAGCCGGAAGGCGGGCAGCGCCAGGATGACGTGGTCCGGCGTCGGTCCGCCGAGGGGCGTCACGACCTCGCCGATGCCGGTCACCGTGGCCGCCGCGGCACCGACGGCGAAGAACGGCACATCGGCCCCGAGGTTCGCCAGTGAGGCGACATCGCCGGGAGTCGGTGCCTCCGACAGGCCCGCGGCCCGTCGACCGAGGCGCCATGCAGCGGCCGCGTCCGACGAGCCACCGCCCAGGCCGGCGCCGGCCGGAATCCGCTTCTCGAGCGTCAGGCAGGCCAGCCGGGGCGGGCCGCCAAGGCCCGCCACGAGGCCCCGCCAGGCCAGGTTGCCCTCATCGACCGGGATGTCGTCATCGGGCGGCGCCTCGACGCGCAGCCCGCTGGCGCCGGGCAGGAGGAGCAGCCGATCGGCCAGCTCGAGCATCACCATCTCGGTCTCGAGGAGGTGGAAGCCGTCCGGGCGCCGTCCGACCACGCGCAGGGACAGGTTCAGCTTCGCGGGAGCCTCGAGGCTGAGCGGCGTCAATCGTCCTCCGCCCCCGTGCCGAGGAGCCCTTCAAGGTGCTCGTTCAGGCAGTCCCACTCGCCAAGCGAAAGGGTCTGCGCCCGGCGCTCCGAGTCGATGCCGCAGGCCGCGAAGGCGCCGGCCAGAGTCGCCCGCGGCACCGGCAGCTCCCGGCCGAGCGCATTGTGCAGCTGCTTCCGACGCTGCCGAAATCCGGCCTGGACCAGCCGATAGAAGGGCTCCCGCCCCGGACCCACCGGGACCTGGGGCATCGCGCGGCGACGCAGGCGCAGGATGGCCGAGTCGACATCCGGCTCCGGCTCGAAGGCCGAGGCGGCGACGTGCCCCACGATCTCGGCCTCGACCACGTTCTGGACGAAGACCGACAGGTAGCTCATCTGACCCGGGGCGGCCGCGACCCGCGTGGCAACCTCCGCCTGGACCAGCAACACCGACACCAGCGGGGGTCGCTCGCCCTCCAGAAAGGCGTGGAGCAGCGGGCTGGTGATGTGGTACGGGATGTTGGCGACGAGCTTGAAGTCCTCACCCGGGAAGCAGTCGCGTGGGTGAAGGGAGAGGGCATCGGCCTCGATCAGCTCGAAGCCCGGGGCCGAGCTCAGCTCCCGTCGCAGGTACGCCGCCAGGCGCGGATCGAGCTCGACCGCGATGACCGAGGCTCCGGCCGCCAGGAGGCGTCGCGTGAGCACCCCCAGTCCCGGGCCGACCTCCACCACCCGGTCGCCGGGCACCAGCTCGGCCGCGGCGACGATTGCGTCCAGGGCGGCCGCGTCGGTCAGGAAGTTCTGGCTGAGCGCCTTGCGCGGGCGGAGCCGCTCCGCGGACAGCAGACGACGGAGCTGCCCGGGAGTGGGTGGCACGAGGCGCTCCGGAGCGAGCGGGCCGGTCACGCGTCGGTCCACGCGAGCGACAAGTTGGGGATCGCCTCCAGTGCCGCGCCGGCACGATCCCCGGCGGTGAAGCGGAAGCCGGCGGCAGCGCCGATCATCGCCCCGTTGTCGGTGCACCAGGCGGGCGGCGGGACGAGGAGCGGGATCCCGAGCGCATCGAGCCGGTCGCGCAACACGCTGCGCAGCAGCCGATTGGCGGCCACCCCGCCCCCGATCGCCACCGCGGCGGCACCGTGCTCGTCGGCCGCGGCCACCGTCTTGGTGGCCAGGGCGTCGACCACCGCCTCCTCAAAGGAGGCCGCGAGCCCGTCGATCGGGATCGGCGCGCCGCGATCCCGGTAACCGGCGACCTCACGCAGGACGGCGGTCTTCAGCCCCGAGAAGCTGAAGTCATACGCACCCGCCGTGCGTGCCCTCGGGAAGCGCGTCGCCGACGTCGCCCCCTCGGCGGCCGCACTGATGGCGGGACCGCCGGGGTACGGCAGGCCGAGCAGTCGCCCGACCTTGTCGAAGGCCTCGCCGGCGGCGTCGTCGACCGTCTGCCCCAGGAGCTGATAGCGGCCGTGGTCTTGCATCAGCACCAGTTGGGTGTGCCCGCCGCTGACGACCAGGCACACCAGCGGGAAGGGCGGCTCGGCGGGGAGCGGATCCTCGGCGGGCGCATCGGTCAGCCAGTTGGCGTAGATGTGGCCCTCGATGTGGTTGATCCCCAGCAGTGGAAGGTCGTGGACCACGGCGAGCGCCTTGGCCACGTTGACCCCGACCAGCAGCGAGCCGATCAATCCCGGCCCGTAGGTCACCGCCACCGCGTCGAGGTCGTCCCAGTCGGCGTTCGCCTCCGCCATCGCGGCATGGATGGTCGGCACGATCCAGCGCAGCTGCTGCCGGGCGGCCACCTCGGGGACGATGCCGCCGGTCGTCGCGTGCAGGGCGATCTGGGTCGCCACCTGGTTCGAGGCGATCCGGCGGCCCCCGCTCACCACCGCCACCCCGGTCTCGTCGCAGCTCGTCTCGATGGCGAGCACCCGCGGGCCGCTCATTCGACGTCGGACTCCATGGCGCGGGCGCGCTCCGCCGCGAGCGCTGCCCGCATGATCGGTCCCGTCAGGGCGGGCGTCGTCATCACGAGGGCATCCTCCCCGTCATCGCTGTAATACGCCACCCGGCGTCCGGCAACCTCGAAGCCGAAGGACCGATACAGCCGCTGGGCGGGCTCGTTGCTGACGCGCACCTCGAGGGTCATGCGCGCGGAGCCGAGCTCAAGGGCCACCTCGGCCAGCTGCAGCAGGAGGCGTCGCCCGATCCCCCGCCGCCGATGATCGGGATGGACGCCGAAGGTGGTGATGTGCGCCTCGTCGACCATCAGCCAGATGCCGCCGAAGGCGACCACGCGGTCCCCGAGACGCGCCACCCGATAGTGCGCGAGGCGGTTCGCCGTCAGCTCCTGCTCGAACGCGAATGCGGGCCATGGCGAGCTGAAGCTGAGCCGCTCGATCTCGAGGACGGCTTCGACGTCGGCCATGCGCATCGGCCCCACCACCAGCGGCGCGCTCACGGCCATCCGATCACCGCCTCCGGAGATGGAACGCCCCGCGGCGGGCGGAGGTACCAGGGCTCCAGCCTCGCCAGGTCGTCCCCGTGCGGATCCTGGCTGAGCCGCCGCGCCGCCAGTCGCGCGACTCCCGCGGCTGCCTCGTGCGGCGGCAGCGTCCCGACCAGGCCGAAGGTCGAAGCAAGCTCGGACGGGGCCGCCAGCGGTGCATCGCCGACCGTGGCCGGCAGGTCGGAGGCGGCGACGATCCGCGGCTCCTGATCGCTGCGGCGGAGCAGGTACGTGTCCTGCGCACCGGCACGCGAGATCGCCGCGGCGGCGCGTGGCTCTGCCTCGAGCCAGGCGACGAGGCTCGGCACGCCGACCAGTGGCACGCGCAGGGCGAGCGCCATCCCCTTGGCCAGGCTCATCGAGACGCGCAGGCCGGTGAAGGAGCCGGGGCCGACCCCGACCGCCAGCGCGGTGGCCTCGCGCAAGTCACGCCCGGCCCGTGCCAGCAGCACCAGCAGGCGGGGCAGCAGCTCGCTCGCCTGGCGCCCCTCGCCCGCCCACCCATCCTGGGCGAAGGCCTCGCCATCGGATGAGGCGAGGGCCAGCGACGGATCGCTCGAGGCGCTCTCGATGGCCACGATCATCGCTGCGCCAGTGCCTCGCCGGCGAGGCGCAGATGGGCGGCGCCCAGCGCCCGCCAGGTGATGCTGCGCCGGTCGCTCCCCTCCGGCTCGGGCTGCAGCGTCAGCTCCAGCCGCTCCGCGGGCAGCCGATCGCCGAGGCGGTCGGCCCACTCCACCACCGCCACGCCGGCAGCCTGTCGATCGTCGAAGAGGCCTGCCGCGATCGCCTCCTCCGGGTCGTCGAGGCGGTAGGCGTCGATGTGGAAGAGCCGCAACCGGCCGACGTGCTCGTTCATCAACACGAAGGTGGGGCTGTTGACGACGCTCGTGATGCCCAGCCCCTCCGCGACGCCCTTGGCCAGCTCCGTCTTGCCGGCTCCCAGCGGTCCGATGAGGGCAACCAGGGCCCCGGCGCGCGCGTGAGAGCCGAGCGCCTGCCCGATCGCCCTCGTCTCCCGTGCCGCCGCGGTGCGCAGGCTTCCCGCGGCATCTGCGTGCGAGCCCAGCCCTTCCATGCTCCGAAGGATACGGGAGCGGCCGATCAGCGGCCCTCGGGCAGCACCGTGGCCTCGACGTTGGCCAGCGGCACCGGCGCGAGGCGACCGTCCTCGAAGCGAACGAGGGCCATGCGCGTCGGAATGCCCGATTGCGCGCTGTGCAGCTCCTCGAGCAGCGCGACCAGCACCCCGCCCCGTCCCTGGAACGGGCGTCGATGGGCGATCACCCGATCCCCCACCGCGGCCAGCGCACGACGCATCGGCACGGGGGCAGCGTCATAGACATAGAGCAGCCCATCGGCTCCGAAGAGGCTTGCGACCCGCCCCGCGTGAGTGCGGAACCAGGCGAACAGCTGCGGGTCGATCCCGACCTTGCCGAACCCTTCGACCAGCAGGATTCCAAACGATCCGGTCATGCCCCCGGCCTCGCGTCGGCGTCGCTGAATCGCCTCGAAGTCGCGCAGCTCCTTATCCAGGACACCGCCGAGCACGATGCCGGCAACCCCCATCGCCCGGGCTCGGGTCAGCGTCTCGGCCGAGGCTCGCGACCCACCGACCAGGATCTTGCCGGTGGCACCCGCATCGATCGCAGCCGCCCGGAGCTCGTCACCGGGATTCGGCACCCCGACCACCAGCTCTCCGTGGACGGCCTCGCCGCTGCCCCCGACCCCGTGCAGCCTGGCCGCGGGGACCTCGACCACCAGCGAACCCTCCTCGACGGCGCGCACCCGACCCCGAACGTGGCCGATCACCGTCTCCTCGGAGCCGAGCGGCGCGAGCAGGAGCGTCCCGTCGCGTCCCGAGGCCGCCAGCACCAGCCCGGCGACCGGGGCAAGCACCACGCCCGCACCTTCGACCACTGCCAGCGGCTGCTCGGCCTCGACTCGCTCACCGGGCCGCACCACGAGCAGCTGCTCGATCTCGCCGGGCTGGCGATGCAGCGCGCGCGTGACTGGCACCCGGACCGGTGCCAGCGCTCCCCGCCGCAGGCCGATCACCTCGTCGGGCCTGATCTCGGCACCGACGCGCACGCTGACGACCGTCCCGCGCGGCAGGTGGATGCGGTGCAGCGACGCCTCGATCATGCCACCCCCTCGGTCGGAGGCCGAACCTCGCGCACGAACGTATCGCGCCATCCGCCCAGCACCGCGCGCCGATCGTCGCTGCGCCGCGGCAAGATGAGCGGGGCGTCGCGCGCGTCCAGGACCACGCCGACCGCGCCGCCGGTCACCGAGGCGCGCAGCCGGCGAGTGCGGCGAGGAGCGCCGAGGCTCACCGCCGGATCGACCTCGATCTCCAGCTCGGCCACCTGGCCGCGCGGGAGCGGCACCACCTCCAGCTGTCCGGGACGCACCTCGATCGGACCGAGCGAGCGCCAGCCGACCCGATGGACCGTGACCCGCATCGAGAAGTGGCCCGGTCGCCCGCCGCGACAGACCACCGCGGCGCCGAGCGGTGTCAGCAGGTCGTCGCGCAGCGTCCCGAGGCCCTCCACGATCTCATCGTCGCGCAGCGCCCCCAGCGGGCCGAGCGCTCCGGCGGGGTCGATCGCGACCTGCACGATCCCGATCGGTCGAATGCCGTCGAGCAGCATCTGCATCGCCTGGGCGGGCAGCGGCGCGCCGGCGATGGTGCGGCCCGAGCCGATCAGCAGGTCGATTCCTCCCGGCTGCGGCCCACTCGTCGCCAGATCGCCGAGCAGGTCGCGAGCCGCCCCGTGGACCACCGCCAGCTCCTCGTCCGTCTGTGGGATCGATCCCGGCCGCGCGCGCAGGTTCTGGAGCGCATCCGCCACGGCCAGCTCGTCGATCGCCAGCGGCAGGCTGTGGGCGATCCGCGCCGGACCGCCCGGAGCGGTCAGGGTCGGTGAAGCAAGGCCACCGAGCGCGACGACTCGGCTCTCAGCCATGCCGTTCTCATCGGCGCTGGCCCAGGTCGCGTATCGGGCACCCAGGTCCACCCCCACCACCCGCAGGCGCGCTGCGCGGGCGAGCTCGGCCACTGCCCTGCCGAACCCGATCGGCGCAAGCTGCCGCGCCGTCCCGCGCTCGACGAGGCGCTCGATCAGGCCATCGAGGTACCGCCGCAGGGGGAGGAGGTTCTCGCGGTCCGCCGAGGGACGCGGGTTGGCGACCGCCCGCAGGACGCCGGGCTCGAAGAAGGCGCCGACCCGCTCGGTGAGGCCGGCCGAGCCGGCCCACACCACGGGAGATCGGCCGCCGCCGCGCGCCGCCGCGACCAGGCCGGCCACCTCGAGCGCACCCTCCCCACCCTCCTCGTCGAACCCGCCGGCGATGAGCCAGGCGTCGACCTCGGCAGACTGCAGCGCCGAGAGCCGGTCGACCACGGCGCGGCCGTCGTCGACCATCACCGCCTCGACGACGACCCAGCCGGCCGCCTCCGCAGCGCTTCGAGCCGCCTGGCCGGAGAGCTCGGACGAGACGGCGGCAAGGGCGATCCGTCCGGGTCGGGCGGGGGTGTGGACGGCGATGCGCGGAGCATCGGCCAGCAGCGTCGCGATTCGTCCCGAGACGCGAGCATCGGCCCGGCCGGTGAGGCGTGCCGCGAGCGTGGCGATCAGCTCGCCCTCGTCCCAGGCGCTCGGCTGCGCAGCGTGCGCCGCGATCCTCCATCGGCCCATCGCGCGGCCGACCACGGCCGCCTTCGTCCAGGCGGAGCCGATATCCACCAGGAGCGACAGCTCGGCGGTGGCGCGGCCGGGCTCTCGCGCACGGGCGTCGATCGTCATCGGAGCACCGTCAGCCAATCGCCGAGGAGGAACGCGATCCGGTCGACGAGCAGCGACAGGCGGCTGACGACCAGGAAGCCGAGCCATCCGCCGATGCCCCCGACCAGGAGCCAGCGACCCATCGTCGCCGCCCGCGTCGTCAGCCTGCCTCGCGGAGCCCCGTGCAGGAACGCGATCAGCACGAGCGAGGTGATGGCCAGCGAGATCACCCCACCCACCAGGTCGGACGTGGCTGGGGTGACCGCCGGAAGTGCGGCCGCGACCTGGGGCAGGATCGTTCCCACGACGGCGCCGCCAAGGGCGAAGGCGGCGATCCCGCCGACCAGGATCGCGCCGGCGGGGGCCACCGCTCGTCGAGGGAGCCACGACCCGGCGACCAGCATCCCCACCAGGACCAGCGCCGGGAGGAGCAGCACGTGGTCCCGCGGATGCTCGATCAGCGGGGCGGCGAGGCGTGGCACCAGCACGTCACGGATCGCGAGCAACACCAGGTACCCCGTCGCGAGGCCGGCAAGCAGGTGCTGCATCAGCACGAAGAGCCGCCGCGAACCGACCAGGTAGGACCACACCGCAATTGTGGCGATCGCCGCGAACCAGGTTGCCACGGTCCCGCTCAGGTCGGCTCCGGCGAAGCCGTTCACGACGGCGATCGACCGGGAGCGCGCCGCCCGCGGCGCACGAGCCGACGGAAGGCGCCTTCGGCGAGCACGGCCAGCGCGACGAGCATGCCAACCAGCATCGGCAGCGGGCCCGGGGTCGGCCCGGGGCTGGACGTCGATCCAGCTGTGACGACCTCGGCGTAGGCCACCCCCTCGCGCAGCGTGGAGAGGAGCGCCGTCAGCTGGCCGGAACGAAGGTAGGGCTCCAGCTCAGGGTCCAGGAAGGTGGGGGCGATGGCGACCATCGACAGGTCCGGGAGACGGCTGCCCACCTGCTCGACCCAGCTGCGTGCCGAGATGTCGCTTCCCGAAACGATCAGCACCATGTCAAAGGCGCCGATGCCACCGCCGCGCTCACGGATCGCATCGAAGATGGCGCCCTCGGCGCCGTCCGGGACGAGCGACGCGATGCTCCGCACCAGCCCGGCCTCCGCACCCGCCACGAAGCCGAGGTCAGCCGGCGGGTCCTCCGTCCCGATGCGCGTGATCCGATCACGCTCGGCCGCAGCGATGGCGCGCCCCTCCGGCGTGAAGCTGACGATCGCAAGACGCGCACCCCTGGCCGACAGGTCGTCGATCGCGGCACGCGTCGTCGCCCTGATCTCGGGGTAGGTCCCCAGGTCCGCATCGCAGGCGATCAGGACCACGGCGCGATCCGGAAGATCCCCGATCGCCGCGCGCAGCTGATCGACATGCGATCGGTCCGGGCTGGCCAGTCGCAGGCCATCGATGCCGCCGGAGAGCAGGGTAGCCACCACCAGCGCAAGGACGAGGAGCAGGGTCGGGACGGCGCGGCGCAGGCGAGCCGCGCCCTCGCCAATTGCGGGGGTCGGGCCGACGCTATTCGTCATCGCGGTCGAGGGCCATCAGGGAGCGAGCGGCGCTGACGGCGACCAGGATCCCGATCCCGATCAGCAGGCCGCGGAAGACCCCGGCGAGCGGCACGTCGCGCATCCAGCCGGCGCCCGCGGCCAGCCAGTCGCCGGCCGCGCCCCCGACCGGGAGGAGCAGGGCGATCACCACGGCCGCGGCGCCCGCCATCAGCGATGTCTCCCGCACGCGGAGCGTGAACCCGCGGCGGAAGGCGCCGAGCAGGAAGATGAAGAGGAGGGCGAAGACCGAGGCCGCGATCGGCGCCAGCAGCGCCGCCACCAGCCAGACCACCACCGGGTCGGAGCTGCCCGTCGAGCCCGGTCGCAGGCCGGCCAGCAGGATCGCCGCCATCCCGACCAGCAGCACGATCGACCCGGTCGAATCGCCGCCGCCCGCCGCCAGGGTGCGAGCGTGATGGGCGACCAGCGTCGCCCCGCCGCCCACGGCGGCCCCGGCTGCAAGGAGGACGAGCAGCTCGTTTACGGCCCCCGCCGCGACGTCCAGGGATGGGTTCACGATCATCAGGTCCAGCAGGACCAGCAGCCCCGTCACCAGGACGGTGCCGGCGAGGATCGAGCGACGCATCGCGGTCAGCGTCCCGTCAGGAAGGCAGCGACCTCAGGCCCGCCGGCCCAGGTGATTAGCGAGCCGACCAGGAGGAGCCCGATGGCGCCCCAGATCAGGCGATTGGCGGCGAGCACCGCGGTTCTCGCCTGACCGCGGGCACCGATCTCGCCGGCCGCCTGGAAGAAGGCCGGCCCAACCAGGCTCGCATCGCCGCTCAGCAACGGTCCCGCCAGCTGGGAGCCGCTGGCCGTGGCGGCGAGGCTCCACTCCGCGTCGCCGAGCACCCCGTCGAGAACCAGGATGGCCTCCTCAGCGAGGCCGCCGGCCACCACCGCCACGCCGTGCGGCTGGGCCGTGGCGAGGGCGAACGCGGCGGCGGCGGGCCGGCCCTCGCCCACGTATTCGACCGCCGCCGAGGAGGCGCGCTCGGGGGTTGCGGTGCGCTCATGCGCCTGGGCCAGGGTCGACTGTGCGAGCAACGCCGCAACAGGGTCGTTGGTCGTCACCCGCAGCGCGACGCCCGCCCGGGCGGCGGCATCAGCCACGTGGCCCAGCAGTGGCAGGGCGCCAAGGGTCTGAAAGCGGTCGGTCGCCGATGCCGCGCGGCTGACGCCCGCGCTGCCCAGCTGGATCGTCGCGTCGTTGCCGGCCTCGGCGGCGAGCGCCATCATGCGGCCGACGCGGGCCAGCCCGCCGAGGTCGGAGGCGGTCCACCGCACTCCGGGTCGCGCGGCGAGCGACAGGAGTGCGAGCAACACGATCAGGATGGAGACCGTTGGGGCCGCACCAAGTCGCATCGAGGACGAGCCGACGGCATCAGTCACCAGACTGACAAGGTAGGAGGCGAGCTCGCCGAGGTTGGGCATCTAGCGCGAGCGGTCCCGACCCTCGCCCCGCAGCCGGGCAGCGATGTGGTCGTAGGCGGTCGGGTCCTCGAGGACCCCGCGCAGGGCGCCGAACCGGCGCGGACCGAGCAACGGGCTCAGGAGCGGGCCAAGGAAGATGGAGCCCTGGCGCAGCAGAGGCAGGAGTGGCCGATGGGCGTCCATCAGGATCGCGGCGGGCCCCCCGACTCCCCGTCGTTCGAGCTCATCGGCGAGGGCGTCGGCCCGCTTCACTTGCACCCTCCAGACACGCATGGCTGCTCGCTCGACGGCCTCACCCTGCGTTCGCAGCCACCTCCGGCAGATGCACGCGCGGGAGGCGGTCACGAAGGGCGGTCGTCACTTCGTAGTTGATGGTGCGTCGCTGGGCGGCGACCTCATCGGCGTCGATGCGGGCGCGCATCTGCTCGCCGATCAGGACGAACTCGTCGGCGTAGGTTACATCATCAAGATCGCCCAGATCGACCGTGATGCCATCCATGCTCACGGCCCCGACGATCGGCCGACGCTCGCCGCGCACCAGGACCCAGCCGTTGTTGGCGTGGACCCGCGGCCACCCGTCCCCATAGCCGATCCCCAGCGTGGCGATGCGGGTCGCGCGCTCTGCGCGGAAGCGAAGCCCGTACCCGATCCCCTCACCGGCCGCCAGGTTGAAGATGCGGAGCGGGAGGGCCCGCAGCGAGAGGACCGGGCGCAGCCCCACGTCCCGCTCGGCGGCCCAGCCGGGGACCATGCCGTACAGGCCCAGCCCGGGCCGAATCGCGTCGCCGAAGGTGCCGGCGCCACCAAGGATGCCGCCGGTGGCCGCGACGTGGACCATCCCAGGATCGGCTCCCGCCGAACGCATGGCGTCGAGGGCCTGGGCGAGCCGAAGCAGCTGTACGTCGGTATGGGCCTCGTCCTCGCCGGGGACCGCGAGGTGGCTGAAGGTCCCGGTGAGCCGAAGATGCCGGCTGCGTGCGATGCGCAGCGCCAGCTCGACCGCGAGTCCCGGCTCGCTCCCCTGCCGCCCCAGCCCGGAGTCGATCTTGAGCTGGACCGAGGCGCGACGACCGAGCGCGGCCGCCGCCCGATCGAGCAGCTCGACGCCTGCCACGTCGTACACGACCGGCTCCAGGTCGGCGGCCACGGCCCGCTCCGCCTCGGGAGTCCCCAGCGCCCACAGGACCAGGATCGGTGCCGCAATCCCCGCCTCGCGCAGCTCGAGCCCCTCCCCCAGGGTGGCCACGGCGAGGCGCTCCGCGCCGTGGTCGAGCAGGGTCCGGGACACCTCGATCGCGCCGTGGCCGTAGGCGTTGGCCTTCACCACGGCGATCACGCTCGTCTCCCCGCCGGCAAGCCGGCGCAGCTCCGCCAGGTTGCCGGCCAGTGCGGTGTGGTCGACCTCGATCCAGGCTCGATGCGGGCTGCGCTGCGGGGCGGCGCTCATCCCTGGCGCCCGCCGCGAAGCTGCTGGATTGCCGCGGGAAGCAGGTTGGCGATGTCGCGCGCAACGACGCCCGTCTGGCCGATCCGATCCTCGGCCAGCAGGCCGGCCGCGCCGTGCACGGCCACCCCGCATCCGGCTGCCTCGAACGGGTCCATCCCGGCCGCCAGGAAAGCGCCGATCGCGCCGGCCAGGACGTCTCCGCTGCCCGCCGTGGCAAGGGCAGGTGTGGCGATGTCGGAGCGGAGCAGGTCGCCGGTTGGAGACGCGATCACGGTGTGAGCGCCCTTCAGCACAACGATCTGGCCCCAGCTGGTCGCCGCGTCGCGAGCCGCCTCCGCGCGCTGGGCGTCGTCGTCGGCAAGCGACTCGCCGGGAGCCATCCGCATGAGCCGGGCGAACTCGCCGGCGTGCGGGGTGAGCACCAGCGGCGCCCGCAGCGGCTGCCACCAGCGCTGGACCTCCGCCAGGGCGGTGAGCCCATCCGCGTCGACGACGGCGGGGAGGCGCAGACCGCCGATGAAGTTGCGCGCCCGACGGAGGGTTGCCGGCTGCCGGCCAAGGCCCGGACCGATGACAAAGGCCTGGTAGCCGGCAGCCTCGGTCGCAAGCTGGCGCCAGCCGGCGGGGGCGGTGAGGCCGGGCGCCTCCTCGATAAGCAGCATCGACGTCAGCTCGGGGACGAGGCCCATCAGTCGAGTGCCCACCGCCTCGGGTGTGGCCAGGCACGCGAGGCCGACCCCGGCGCGGATGGCGCCGAGCCCCGTCAGGAGGGCCGCGCCCGCGTACTCCAGCGAGCCCGCGACGATCAGCAGCCGGCCGAAGCTGCCCTTGTGCGCCCTCGCCGGTCGCTCCGGGAGTCGCTTGGCGACCCATCCCTGGGTCAGGCCGACGACCGCCATCGGCCTAGGCGTCCGCCGCCCGGTGCGCCACCGCCACCGCCACCGCCATGTGTCGTTCGTGCGAGATGGTCACGCTCACGTCCTCGAGCCCGAGCGCGGCGGCCCGAGCGGCGGCCCGGGCATGCAGGCGGACCTGCGGGGCGCCGGCCCAGTTGGGGAGGATCTCGATCTCGCGCCAGCCGACGCCGCGGACGCCCAGGCCCAGCACCTTACTAATTGCCTCCTTGGCGGCCCAGCGACCGGCGATGCGCTCGGCCTTCACGCCACAGTAGTGCGCTTCGCCCTCGGTCAGGACGCGCTCGCGAAATCGGTCGGGAAAGCGGCCGAGGGTCGCGATGATGCGGTCGATGTCGATCAGATCGACGCCGATCTCGTGGCGGCTCATCGCGGCAATGCGGCGGTGGCTATTCGACCGTGACCGACTTCGCCAGGTTACGGGGCTGGTCGACGTCCGTGCCTCGTGCCACGGCCACCTCGTAGGCAAGCAGCTGGAGCGGGATGATCGCGATCACCGGGGCCATCTCCTCGGGCGTCTCAGGCACGTACAGCACGTCCTGCGCGTAGCGATCGATCATCTCGTCGCCGACGGTGGCGACCGCGACCACCGGCGCCTCCCGGGCATGCACCTCGGCGACGTTGCTGACCACCTTCTCGTAGGTGGCACCCCTGGTGGCGATGGCCACCAGCGGGGTGTGCGGGTCCAGCAGGGCGATCGGCCCGTGCTTCAGCTCGCCGGCGGCGTACCCCTCCGCGTGCACGTAGGAGAGCTCCTTGAGCTTCAGCGCCCCCTCCATCGCGACTGGGAACCCCAGCGCCCGTCCGACGAACATCACGTCCCGGACCCCTCCCCAGCGCCTGGCGAGCTTCTTCACCTGGGGGGCGAGCTTGAGCACCTCGGCCGCCTGGCCCGGGAGGTCGCGCAGGGCAAGCCCGAACGACCGGCGGCGTCGTTCGCTCAGCGTGCCGCGCAGTTGCGCCAGGTGCAGGGCGATCATCTCGAGCACGACCACCTGGGTGACGAAGGCCTTCGTCGACGCGACCGCCACCTCGGGCCCGGCCTGCAGGTAGCAGACCGCATCGGCCTCGCGGGTGAGGGCGCTGCCGACGACGTTGGTGACCACCACGATCACCGCGCCGCGCTCGGAGGCGAGCTTCTGGGGTGCGAGGGTATCGGCCGTCTCGCCCGATTGGCTGACGCTGATGACGAGCGTCTTCCCGTCGATCGGTGGCGGCGAATAGCGCATCTCGGAGCCGATCTGGCCGCTCGCCGGAAGGCCGGCCCAGCTCTGGATCAGGTGCGCTCCGACCTCCGCGGCGTAGCGTGCCGTGCCGCAGCCCACGACGTACACCCGCTCCACGGCGCGAAGCTTCTCCTCGATCGCATCGAGCTCGGAGAGGCGCAGGTTGCCGGCCTCGTCGACCCGCCCGCGCAGCGCCTCGCCGATGGCGTGCGGCTGCTCGTAGATCTCCTTCAGGGTGAAGTGCGGGAAGCCACCCTTCTCGGCCGCGGCGATGTTCCAGCGAATCCTGGTGACGGGTCGATCGACCTGGACGCCATCCATGCCGATGATGGTGACCCCCTCCGGCGTCACGTCGGCGATGTCGCCCTCCTGCAGGATGACGATGTTCTTGGTGTGCTCCAGGATCGCCGGCACGTCGCTCGCCAGGAACCCCTCGCCGTTCCCGAGGCCGACGATCAGCGGCACGTTCATCCGCGCCCCGACGATGCGGTTGGGATGATCGAGGTGCATCACGCCGATCGCGTACGCGCCCCGCACCTGGTTGAGGGCATCCCGTACCGCCTCAACCAGGTCGCCGTCGTAGCGCTCCTCGATGAGGTGAGCCAGGACCTCGGTGTCGGTCTCCGAGGTGAACCGATGGCCGGCGGCCTGCAGGCGCTCCTTGATCTCGGCGTAGTTCTCGATGATCCCGTTGTGGATCAGGGCCAGGCGACCGGAGCAGTCGCGATGCGGATGGGCGTTGGCGTCGTTCGGGCGGCCGTGGGTCGCCCAGCGGGTGTGGGCGATGCCGGGGTGCCCGGCGGGAGCGCCGCCGTTGAGGTGCTCGGTCAGGTTCGCGAGCTTTCCCGCCTTCTTCTCGACGAAGACCTCTCCGGCGTCGGTGAGCACGGCAAGGCCGGCCGAGTCGTAGCCCCGGTACTCCAGGCGGCGAAGCCCCTCCAGCAGGATCGGCGCCGCGTCCCGCGGGCCGACGTACCCCACGATGCCGCACATCGTCTGTGGCGCTCCTAGTTCAGGCGGGCACGGGCAAGCTCGGACAGCTCCCGCGCAATGTGATTGATCTCGTCAGCGTCGTCGCCCTCGACCATGATCCGGATCTTCGGCTCTGTCCCCGAGGGCCGCACCAGGATCCGTCCACGCGCACCGAGACGGGCGTCGGCCTCCGCCACCGCGGCCGCGAACTCCGGATCGACCTCCCACTGGTCCCGGTGGCGGACGGCCGAGTTTATCATCACCTGCGGCAGCATCTGGATCTGGCCGGCCGCCTCGGCGAGCGTGGCGCCCGTTCCGCGCAGCGTCTTGATCAGCTGGATGGCGCTCAGGATCCCGTCGCCGGTCACGGCCAGGTCGCGGAAGATGACGTGTCCTGACTGCTCGCCGCCGAGCGATGCGTCCGCCCGCTCCATCGCCTCGAAGACGTGACGGTCGCCGACCGGCGTCCGGATCACGCGTCCCCCGGCGGCGACGATGGCACGGTCGAGGCCGCCATTGCTGAGCACGGTAGTGACCAGGATCCGGTTGCGCAGCGTCCCAGCCGCCAGGCGCGCGAGGGCGCAGATCCCCATCACCCCGTCGCCGTCGACGATCGAGCCACGTTCGTCCACGGCGATGAGCCGATCGGCGTCGCCGTCGAAGGCCATCCCCATCTCCAGGCCGCCGGCGACGACCGCCGCCGCCAGCGCCTGCGGCTGCGTGGAGCCGGAGTCGAGGTTGATGTTCGTCCCGTCCGGTGAGGCGGCGAGGACGGTGACGCTCGCCCCCAGCTCCCGCAACAGCTCGGGGGCGATCGCCGAGGCAGAGCCGTTGGCGCAGTCGATCCCGATCCGCATCCCTCGCAGCAGGTCGCCGGCCTCGGCCAGCAGCGAGCCACGATAGGCCGCGACCGGCGCCGTCTCCTGGGTGATCCGCCCGATCTGCCCGTTTGGCATGCCGGGCAGCGACTCCGCCTGGAAGAGCAGCCGCTCGATCTCCTCCTCGACCTCGTCATCGATCTTCCGTCCGCCGGAGAGGACCTTCAGCCCGTTGTCCTCCGCCGGGTTGTGTGAGGCCGACACCATGATCCCCGCGGCGAATTCGCCGCTCGCGGCGGCATGCGCGAGGCAGGGCGTGGTCACCACGCCGATCTGGATGGCATCGGCCCCGACCGAGGCCAGTCCGGCCGAAACTGCGGCGACGAGCATGTCTCCGGACCTGCGGGTGTCCTGCCCGATCACGACGCGCCGCCCGAACGCCTCGAGCAGGTGGCCGACGGCTCGGCCCAGGTCGTACGCGAGGGTCGGCGTCAGGTCAACGTTGGCGACGCCGCGGATTCCGTCCGTTCCGAAGAGGCGACCCATCAGGGCGCCGGCGTCGCCGGCGGGACGATCGTGACCGTCACCGAGATCGGCGACATGGTGACCAGCGTCACTCCCCCGGGGAGCGCGACGGTGGGCTGGACGAGGTGATCCCCCGGGCCGAGCCCCGACACGTCGAGGATGGCGGTCAGGTCGCCGACGTCAAGCGCATCGAGGTCCGAGACGGTCCCGCTCACGGTGACGGCCACCTGCTCGATCTGGGGCAGGCAGGCGCTCCCCGACGGCGCCCCGGTGCACACCAGCCCGAGCAGCAGCGTTCGCGTGGCGACCGTCTCCCGGATCTGGACCACGATGCTCGGCTCCGCTGCCGCAGGATCGGCGAGCCTTGCACCATCCGGCAGCACCAATGTTCCGGTCGCCCGCAGGGTGGCACTCGTCCCGGAGAGGCTGATCGGCTCGGTCAGCACCTCGGCGATGGCCGCCAGGACCTCCGGCGAGCCGCGCAGCGTCACCACCGAGGGATCGGCGGTCACGGTGCCGACCTCGAACCCGGGGGCCGGCGCCCCGATCAACAGGGGGCGGATCGGCACCGTCCGGCTGGTCTCGACGGTGCTGACGTCGATCTCGACCCGTACGGTCGACGGGTCCAGCTCGACCGACTCGACGCGGCGTCCGTCGATGTCGACGGGCACCAGGTTCACCTGCCCGCAGCAGTCGATCCCTGAGGGGTCGATGCGCACGGTGGCGAGCGCGCGGTCGACCCGATCCAGGAGGCTCTGCGGGCCGCTGGCGGTGACCCGCTGCGCGCTGAGCTGCGGGGTGCTGATCTCCAGGCCCGGCGGCACGTCCCCGGAATCGACGGCCACGCGGACCTGCGTCTCGGCGATGCGGTCGAGCGCAACCGAGATCGCGTTCGGGGTGACGCTGAGGAACTCGAGCCCATCGGTCAGCGGGCGGACGTGGATCTTGAGGGACTGGACCTGTGGTGCCTGGCTCATGTCGTAGCTCGCAAGGTCGATCGTGACGGCGAACGACTCGGTCGTCACGGTGATCGGCCGGTCGGTGGCACTTCGGTAGCCGATGTCGACGGTGCCCAGCTGCTGGGTGAGCAGGTAGGTCCCCTCCGGTTGCGCCAGCGCCGTGATGGGGACTCCGGGGAGGGTCTTGTCGCTGAAGGAGCCCGAGAAGACGAGGCCGGTGTAGAGGATCGTGGCCAGCGCGACGGCGCCGAGCTTGAGCGCCCAGTTGCGGAAGAGCCAGGCCATCTACAGGCGCTTCGAGGCGGGAGCCGCGGCAGCGGCCTCGGGCGCCTCGGCCGGCTCCGCCGGGGCCGCGGGCTTGGGCGCCGGGGCCGCGGGCGCCCCGACGAGCTTGGCGGGTGCGATCGGCTTCTCGTCCGCGCCCACGTTCACGACGCGGGCATCCGGATCGATGGGGGGCTCCGCCTGCGCGCTGTCGACCCCCCAACGGCCCTCCAGGGAGCGTCGCAGGAGCGGCGCCTGCCGGCGGGGAGCCTGAGGGCGGATGAGGTTGAGGATCCGCCGGCGCAGCTGCTCCTCGGTCAGGTTGCGTTCGATCCGGCCGCGCATCACCAGGGAGATCGAGCCGGTCTCCTCGGAGACCACCACCACGATCGCATCCGACTGCTCGCTGATCCCGATCGCCGCGCGGTGGCGCGTCCCGTAGCGCTCCGAGTCCAGCACGTTCTGCGAGAGCGGCAGGAGGACTCCGGCCGCCAGGATCCGGTCCCCGGAGACGATGACGGCGCCGTCATGCAGCGCCGTGCCGTGATAGAAGAGCGTCGCGAGCAGCTCGGCTCGCAGGTCGGCGTGGAGCAGCACGCCGGACTCGGCGGCGAGGTCGGCCAGGCCCGTTTCGCGCTCGAGGACGATGAGGGCCCCGTGTCGCGAGCCGGCCAGCAGGCGGGCCGCCCGGCTGATCTCACGCGCGACCCGTTCGGCCTCGGCGTTGTCGGCGCTGACGAAGAACCGGTTGAACGAGCCGAAGCGCCCGATCTGCTCCAGCGCGCGGCGCAGCTCCGGCTGGAAGACGACCACGATCGCGAAGAGGCCGACCACGGCACCCGTCTGCAGCAGGGTGGAGAGGAGCCGGAGGTTGGCGGCCTGGGCCACGAGGTAGACGAGGTACAGGACCGAGAGCCCGATCACGATCCGCACCGCGCGCGTGCCGCGGATCAGGATGAAGACCCAGTAGATGACGATCGCGACCAGCAGGATGTCGACGACCGACGTCCAGCTGCCGAGCAGATAGAGCTTGAGGAAGTCAGCGATGGCGTCGAACAAGGGAACCGATGATACCAAAGGGCCCCGGAGCCCCCGGACGATGCCGCCTGGTGAAGACTGCTAGCGCTTGGTGTACTGCGGCGCCTTGCGAGCTCGCTTCAACCCGTACTTCTTCCGCTCCTTGGCGCGCGGATCGCGGGTCAGGAGCCCCGCGGAACGCAGCGCAGCACGGGCGTCGGGGTGCGCGCTGAGCAGCGCCCGGGCGATCCCGTGGCGGATCGCCCCCGCCTGACCGGAGAAGCCACCGCCCGCGACCAGCACGCTGGCCGAGTAGCGGCCCTCGGTCTCGGTCACCCGGAACGGGAGGCGCAGCGTCGCCAGGCCGGGCGTGCCGCCGAAGTACTCGGCCGCATCCTTGCCATTCACGACGATGCTTCCGTCGCCTGGCAGCAGCCGCACGCGGGCGACGGCCTCCTTGCGTCGGCCCGTTCCGTAAACGTAGGTGGTGCTCACCGGTTGCGTTCCTCTTACAGCTCTGCAGCCGTCGGCTGCTGCGCCTGATGGCGGTGCTCCGGCCCGCGATAGACATGGAGCTTCTTGAACATCGCGCGACCGAGCCGGTTCTGGGGCAGCATCCCCTTCACCGCCCGCTCGATGACGATCTCGGGCTTGCGGGCCATGAGGGCGCCGAGGCTCTCCTCCTTCAGCCCGCCGGGATAGCCGGAGTGGCGGTAGTACGCCTTCTGGGTCAGCTTGTTGCCGGTCACCCTGACCCGGGCGGCGTTGATGACCACCACGTGGTCCCCGGTATCGAGGTGGGGCGAGTAGATCGGCTTGTGCTTCCCCTCCAGCAGCGTGGCGATGCGCGTGGCGAGGCGACCCAGCGTCTGGTCGGCGGCATCCACCACCCACCAGCTGCGCTCGATCTCGCTCGCCTTGACTGCGTACGTTGTCACGTTGCCTTCTTCCTCGATCCCGTGGTCGCCGGCTTCCTCTTCGAATAGATGACCCGCTCGAGCGTGAGCCCGCGCGCCGGTGCGGCGCGCCCACGGAGGGCACGCTCACCTGCGTCGAGCAACCCGGCGACCGATCCGGGTGCCAGCCTGCCGCGGCCCGCCTCGAGGAGGATGGCCACGATGCTGCGCACCATTCGCCGCAGGAACGCGTTGGCCGTGACCCGGATCTCCACGGAGGTCCCGCGCTGCACGACCGACACCTCCCGCAGGTGGCGGATGGTCCGACCCGTCGCGTCGCTCCCCAGGGCCGCGAAGTCGCGTTCTCCGGGGAGCTCCGCCGCCGCGGCCCGCATGGCCGTGACATCGAGCCGATCGCCGATCTCGAGCGTCCGATGCCTGTCCGCCGGCCGCTTGTCCCCCGCCATCCGGATTCGGTAGCGGTAGACGCGCGCGCGAGCGTCACGCCGCGGGTCGAAACCCGCGGACGCCGGGCGGAGCGACCGCAATGCCAGGTCCGGCGGGAGGACGGCATTCAACCGTCGCCGCAGCTCCGGCCATCCGACCCCCTCACCGCGACGGCGGCGAGTGAGGCAGAAGGCCGCGACCTGGCCGGTGGCATGCACCCCGGCATCGGTTCGCCCGGCGAATCGGACACGCGTCCGCTCGCCGGTCAGTCTGTTAAGCGCCTCCTCCAGCTCCCCCTGCACCGTCCGCACCCGCGGCTGGTACTGGGAGCCGGCGAAGTCGGTCCCGTCGTACTCGATCACCGCCCGTGCACATCGGCGTCCAGAGGGTGGCATCGGTCCGTCTTCCATTGTCCGCCCAGGTACGGCCGGTCTCGCTAGACCAGCTCGATCTGGACCATGGCCGCCGCATCTCCCAGCCGCGGCCCGATCTTGACGATCCGGGTGTAGCCAGAGCTTCGGTCGGCGTATTTGGTGGCCAGCTCGCCCATCAGCTTGTCGATGATGAGGGGCTCATCCGGCATGGCAGAGATGAGGAGGCGGCGTGCCGAGAGGTCCCCGCGCTTCGCCAGCGTGATCATGTGGTCGACGCGGCCGCGGACCTCCTTGGCCTTGGCCTCGGTCGTCCTGACCCTCTCATAGCGGAGCACCGACACCGCCAGGTTGTCCAGCATGTGCAGACGGTGGTCGCTCGCGCGGCCGAGCCTGCGGCCGGCCAACCGATGGGGCATCGCTCAGCCCTCTCGGTCGAGCTCGGCCGCGGCGGCCTCGTCGAGCTCGGCCGCGGCCGGCAGGTCGGACTCGTCGACGCTCCCCGCCCCGCTCTCCGGCACGATGAAGCCGCGGAGCGCCAGGCGCTCCTTCATCTCGTCGAGGCTCTTCTTGCCGAAGTTGCGCATCCGCAGCAGCTCGTCGTCACCGAGCGCCAGGAGCTGGCCGATCTTGGTGATGTTGTTGCGCTTGAGGCTGTTGTAGGCCCGCATCGGCAAGTCGAGCTCCTCGATCGGAGCGTCGAGCAGGTTGGCGCTCACCATCGCGGGGACGTCCTCCGAGCCGGGGAGCGGTCGACGCCCGATCTCGGCGAACCGGCTGAACTCCTGCACCAGGATCTCGGCGGCGCTCGACAGTGCTGCCTTCGGGGTGGTCGTGCCATCGGTCTCGATCTCGAGCGTCAGGCGGTCGAAGTTGGTCATCTGGCCGACGCGGGTGTCGCTGACGATGAAGTTCACGCGGCGCACCGGGGTAAAGATGGCGTCGACCGGGATGATCCCGATCGGCAGGTCCTCCGCGTGCTCGGCGGGTCGGTAGCCGACCCCCGTCTCCACGGTCAGGTCCATCTCGATCGAGCCGGCATCCGAGTCGAGGGTCAGCAGGAGAAGCTCCGGGTTGACGATCTCGACATCGGCCGACTCGGTGATATCGGCGGCGGTGACCGGTCCGGCACCGTGCTTCATCAGCTTCAGGGTGACGGCGTGGCGGGCGAACGAGCGCAGGCGCAGCTTCTTGATGTTGAGGACGATCTGGGTGACATCCTCCTTGACGTTGTCGATGGTGCTGAACTCGTGGAAGACGCCGGCCACCTGGACCGATGTGACGGCGGCCCCCTCGAGCGAATTCAGCAGGACGCGGCGCAGCGCGTTGCCGAGCGTCACCCCGTAGCCGTCGGCCAGCGGGTTGACCTCGAAGATGGAAAGGTCGCCGCGCGTTTCGACCTCCTCGATGCGGGTGGTCGGCGTGGACTCAAGTTCGATCATGAAGGCGTATGACTCCTGCTGCTATCGCGAGTAGTACTCGACGACGAGCTGCTCGTTGAATTCGAGCGGCATCTGCTCTCTGGCTGGTTCGGACAGCACCGATCCGGCCAGCTTGGCCGCATCGATGCTCACCCACTCGGGGATCGACGCCGACTTCATCGTCTCGGCGGCGGTCTTGAAGATCTCGCGACTGCGTCGGCTCTCGCGGACCTCGATCCGGTCGCCGACCTTGGTCCCGAAGCTTGGAATGTCCGTCGGACGCCCGTTCACCGTGAAGTGGCGGTGGTTGACGAGCTGGCGCGCCTCGGCGCGCGAGCGGGCGAAGCCCATCCGGAAGACGACGTTGTCGAGCCGCATCTCGAGCAGACGGAGCAAGTTCTCGCCGGTCATCCCCTTGCGCTGCTCGGCCTTCGCGAAGTAGTTGCGGAACTGCTTCTCGAGCACCGAATAGCTGCGGCGGACCTTCTGCTTCTCGCGCATCTGCATCCCGAACTCGCTGACCTTGCGGCGGCGCTGGGTGTTCATGCCGGGCGGCGTGCTGCGGCGCTCGAAGGCGCATTTCTTGCTAAAGCAGCGGCTCCCCTTCAGGAAGAGCTTGAGCCCCTCGCGACGGCAGATGCGGCAGACAGGGTCGGTGTAGCGGGCCATCGGCTCAGACCCTGCGCCGCTTGGGCGGGCGGCAGCCGTTGTGCGGAATGGGGGTCACGTCGGTGATGGCGGTGACTTCCAGGCCGGCGGTCTGGAGCGAGCGGATCGCCTGTTCGCGACCGGCGCCGGGGCCCTTGACGAAGACCTCGATCTGGCGCATCCCGTGCTCCATGGCGCGCTTCGCGGCGCCGTCGGCGGTCTGTGCCGCGGCGTATGGCGTGCTCTTGCGCGAGCCCTTGAAGCCGACCAGCCCGGCGCTCCCCCAGCTGATGACGTTGCCGGTCATGTCGGTGATGGTCACGATCGTGTTGTTGAAGGTCGACTGGATGTGGGCGTGCCCGGTCGGCACGTTCTTCTTCTCGCGCTTCTTGGTGCGGGTCGCCTTCTTTCGCTCAGCCATGGAACTCCTGTGTCGCTACTTCTTGCGCCGGACGCCGACGGTCTTGCGCGGACCGCGTCGCTGGCGGGCGTTCGTCTTGGTGCGCTGGCCGCGCACCGGCAGGTTGCGCCGGTGTCGCAGGCCGCGATACGAGCCGATCTCCATCAGCCGCTTGATGTTCATGCTGACTTCGCGGCGGAGGTCGCCTTCCACCTTGAAGCGCTTGTCGATCACCTCGCGGAGGCGGTTGACCTCCTCCTCGGTGAGGTCGCGAACCCGGGTCGCCTGCGGCACGTTGGCCGCGGTCAGGATCTGCTGCGACGAGCTCGGGCCGATGCCGTGGATATAGGTCAGCGAGACGACGACCCGCTTCTCGCGGGGAATATCGACACCGGCGATGCGTGCCATCGGCGCCCTAGCCCTGTCGCTGCTTGTGCTTGGGGATGACGCAGATGACCATCACCACGCCGGAGCGCTTGATGACCTTGCAGCGCTCACAGCGCGGCTTCACGGAGGCAGAAACCTTCATCTCATCCTGTAGGTGATGCGACCCCTGGTGAGGTCGTAGGGACTCAGCTCGACGCGGACGGTGTCGCCGGGCAGGATGCGGATGAAGTTCTGGCGCAGCTTGCCGGAGATGTGGGCGAGAACCTCGTGACCGTTCTCCAGTCGCACCTTGAACATCGCGTTGGGCAAGGGGAGCACAACCTCGCCCTCGACCTCGATCGCATCCTTCTTCGCCAAGCGCTACGCACCCTCCAACTGCTGATCAGTTGCAAATCGGTTGGGAACACACGGAAAGGCCGCCGCTCGGGGCGACCACGGAGGGAGGAGTATACACGAGGCGGGGCCCCGAGCACAACGCCGATCAGAGCGGTGATCAGGCACGCGTGAGCACCTCCGGGCCCGATGGCGTGACGGCGATCGTGTCCTCGAAATGGGCCGAGATGCTGCCGTCGGCGGTGACCACCGTCCAGCCGTCGTCGAGCAGCGCGACGTCGTCGCCGCCCAGGTTGAACATCGGCTCGATCGCGAAGCACATGCCCGCCTCGATCCGCATCCCGGTCCCTGGCCGCCCGTAGTTCGGCACCTGCGGATCCTCGTGCATGGCGGTGCCGATGCCGTGGCCCACCAGGTGGCGCACCACCCCGTAGCCGTGCTCCCTGGCAACCCCCTCCACCGCGGCCCCGATGTCGCCCAGCCGATTCCCCGGCACGGCCGCGGCGATCCCAGCGTCCATCCCCCGCCGCGTCGCGTCGATCAGGCGGGTCAGCCGCTCGGGGAGGGCTCCGATCGCGAAGGTGCGGGCCGTGTCGGCGTGCCATCCCTGCCAGATGCAGCCGATGTCGAGCCCCACCACGTCACCGTCCTCGATCCGGCGCCGCCCCGACGGGATGCCGTGGACCACCTCGTCGTTGATCGAGACGCAGATCGAGCCGGGGAACGGGATGGTGCCCCGCGACCCGCCGTAGCCCAGGAAGGAGGGGATCGCCCCGGCGCCGCGGATCATCCGCTCGGCGATGGCATCCAGCTCGGCGGTCGAGACGCCGGGGCGCAGCTCGCCCTCGAGCGCGCTCAGGACATCGGCCAGGATCGTGCCGGCATGTCGCATGCGGGCCACCTCCTCGGGACGCTTGAGGGTCACCATCCGGCGCGCAGCCCCTCGAGGATCTCGTCGGTCACCGCGGCGATCGGCTGCGTGCCGTCCACGTGCTGCACGATCCCCTTCTGGTCGTAGTACTCGAGCACCTCGAGCATGGGCTGCACCTGCTTGGCGAGGCGAGCGCGAACCACCTCCGGCCGATCGTCGTCGCGCTGCTGCAGCTCGGCGCCATCGTTGTCGCAGCGGCCGGGCACGCGAGGAGGGTCTCCCACGACGTGGTACGGCGTCCCGCAGGCCGGGCACACGCGACGACCGGCGACGCGCGCGACCAGCTCCTCGACCGGGACCTCGATCGAGATGACCCGTTCGATCTGCTCGCCGCGCTCGGCGAGGGTGGCGTCCAGGGCCTTCGCCTGTGCGACAGTTCGCGGGAACCCGTCGAGGATTGCGCCGCGCGAGGCCGCCGGCTGCGACAGCTCGTGCATGAACATCCCGATCGTGATGTCGTCGGGCACGAGGTCGCCGCGCTCCATGTAGGCGCGCGCCTGCTCGCCCAGATCGCTGCCATCACGCAGCGCCTGGCGGAAGAGGTTGCCCGAGGCCAGGTGGGCCAGCCCCAGCTCGCTGCTGAGCGCCGCAGCCTGCGTCCCCTTTCCCGCGCCAACCGAGCCGACCAGCAGGAGGATCCGGCGCCCCGTGGGCGAGGCCGCCGGGCCGCCGCCCGGGTCCGTCACCGGATGAAGCCCTCATAGTGGCGCATCAGCATCTGCGCCTCCAGCTGTTTCATCGTCTCGACCACCACGCTGACCACGATCAGGACGCTCGTGCCGCCGAGCTGCAGCCCCTGCGTGCCCGGGATCGCGGCGGTGACAACCAGCGGCAGCACCGCCAGCGAGGCCAGGAAGAGGGCGCCGCCGAGCGTGATCCGGTTCGTGATCCGGGCGAGGAACTCCTCGGTCGGCTTGCCCGGACGGATGCCGGGGATGAAGCCGCCGTTCTTGCGCAGGTAGTCCGCGGTCTGGTCGGGACGGAACTGGAACGCGGTGTAGAAATAGGTGAAGAAGACGACCAGCACGAAGTAGAGCCCGCCGTAGACGATGGGGTTGCTCTGGCTGAGGTTGGCAACCACGAAGTTCGCGACGCTCTTGACCCAGTCGATGGTCGAGGTCTGGAAGTAGGACGCGATCTGCGCGGGGAAGAGCAGGATGCTGATCGCGAAGATGATCGGGATGACGCCCGCCATCGTGACCTTGAGGGGCAGGTACTGCGTCTGACCCTGGTACATCCGCCGCCCGCGGACGCGGCTGGCGTACTGGACCGGGATGCGCCGCTGCCCCTCGTTGATGAAGACGACCCCGGCGATGACCACGATCGCGATCAGGACGAACGGGATGATGCGGAGCAGCCCATCCGGACCGGTCACGATCGGCGCGGCCCGATGCGGCAGGCGTCCCACGATCCCGGCGAAGATGATGAAGCTGATGCCGTTGCCGAGGCCGCGCTCGCTGATCAGCTCACCCAGCCACATCAGCAGGATGGTGCCGGCGGTGAACGAGATCAGCAGCGACATGGTCTCGAAGCTGAAGAGCGAATGCGACGGGATGACGTTGTTGGTGGCGAGCAGCACCGAGAAGCCGTAGCCCTGGGCGAAGGCCATCGGGATGGTCAGCAGGCGGGTGTACTGGTTGAGCCGATTGCGACCGTACTCCCCCTCCCGCGCCAGCTCGCCCAGGCTCGGGATCACGCCCTGCATCAGCTGCATGATGATGCTGGCGTTGATGTAGGGGTTCACCCCCATCCCGATGATCGACGCGGTGGCCAGGCCACCCCCCGAGAAGAGATCGAGCAGGCCCAGCAGCTGGTTGGTGTCGAAGAGGGTCTTGAGCTGCTCCTGGTTCACGTTCGGGACCGGAACGTTGGTCAGCGCACGGAAGACGAGCAGGATCCCCAGCGTGAAAAGGATCTTGCGGCGGATGTCCGGCGCGCGGAAGGCCTGTACCAGGGATTCGATCACGTCAGGACTCGCCTTCGCTCTCGGCCGCGACCTCGGTGTCAGCCTCTTCGTCGACGGCCGAACCCTCCCCGGCGACTGCGGCCTCGTCGGCGGGCGGCGCATCCTCCCCGGTCGCCTCAGCCGCCTCAGCCGCGGGTGCCGACCCCCGCTTCGACCGGGACTTCGGCTTCCGCTCGGGCTTCGGCTCCGTCTCGAAGTCGATCGGCGCGCCATCCGGCCAGCTGATCAGCTGGGCTGTGCTGCCGGCCTCGGCCAGCTTGGCGAGCGCCGATCGGGTGAAGGCGTGGGCATGGATCGTGACGCCCTTCGGAGCATCGCCACCCCCGAGGATCTTGACCGGCATCGGCCTCGTCTTCTGGTCGCGGAGGAGCTGGTCGTGCCGCAGGACGTCGGGCGTGATCAGCGTCCCGGCTGCCGCGTCGGCCAGGCGTCCCACGTTGAGCGGTGCGTACTCCACCCGGAAGCGGTTCTTGAAGCCGTGCAGCTTGGGGGTGCGGATGTGGAGCGGCGTCTGGCCGCCCTCGAACCAGGCGGGGATTCCGCCACCGGCACGCGACTTCTGGCCCTTGGTGCCGCGCCCGGCGGTCTTGCCTCGGCCGGAGCCGTGGCCACGTCCCAGGCGGCGCGGGGCCTGGTGCGAACCGGGGCGCGGCTGCGGGTCGTGCAGCTTCATCTAACCCTCCCCCTCGGCCGGCTTGGCGCCCGACGGCTCGTCCACGGTCACCAGAAAGGCGACGCGGCGCAGCATCCCCCGCGTCACGGGGGTATCGGCCACCTGGACGCTCTCGTTGAGCCGATGCAGGCCGAGCGCCCGGATCGTGCCCCGGGCACCGGCCTTGTGGCCGATCGTCGACTTGACCCAGGTGACGCGCAGCATCGGCCCGGACTGCGTCCCCTTCGGCTTACCTGCCACGGCCGCCTCCCTGGAACGCCGGCTGCGGGCGCTCGACGTATTCATGCGGGGTGCGGGCAGCCTCGGCGGCTCGCTTGCCCAGCAGCTTCTCGGCGGTCGTCCCGCGGCTGGCCGCGATGTCGTCGGCCGAGCGCAGCGAGCGCAGCGCCTCGATCGTCGCCCGGACCACGTTGACCGGGTTGGTGCTGCCCATCGACTTGGAGAGGATGTCGCGGATGCCGGCCGCCTCGACGACGGACCGGACCGAGCCGCCGGCGATGACCCCGGTGCCGGCCGAGGCCGGACGGAGGAGGACGGTGCTGGCGCCGAAGTCGACGCTCACCGCGTGGGGAATCGAGGTGCCCACCAGCGGCACCTTGACGAGGTGCTTCTTGGCGTCCTCGACGCCCTTGCGGATCGCCTCGGGCACCTCGCCGGCTTTGCCGAGCCCGGCACCGACGATCCCGTTTCCGTCGCCCACGACCACGACCGCGCTGAAGCTGAAGCGCCGGCCGCCCTTGACGACCTTCGCGACGCGGTTGATCTGGACGACCTTCTCCTCGAGGTTGAGCTTGGTTGGGTCGATGCGAGCCATGGTTCCTCCGCTACAGGTCGAGGCCGCCCTCGCGGGCGCCCTCGGTGAGCGAGCGAACCCGCCCGTGATATCGATATCCACCGCGATCCAGGACCACGGCGCTGACCCCGGCGGCCTTCGCCCGCTCGGCGAGTGCGCGCCCCACCGAGCGCGCCGACTCGACTTTGCCGGGACCACCGGCCAGGCTCGCCTCGCGACTCGATGCGGCGGCCAACGTGCGTCCGCTGCTGTCGTCGATCACCTGGGCATAGATGTACTTGGCGCTGCGGAAGATCGACAGCCGCGGACGCGCCGGGCTGCCGGTGAGGTGCAGCCGGATCCGTTCGTGGCGCTTCCGCCGCAGGAGGTCGCGCGAAGTCTTCTTGATCATTACTTGCCGGTCCCAACCTTGCCGGCCTTGCCGGCCTTGCGCAGGATCTGCTCGCCCGCGTACCTGATCCCCTTGCCCTTGTAGGGCTCCGGCTTGCGACGAGAGCGGATGTAGGCCGCCGTCTGGCCGACCAGCTCCTTGTCCGCACCGACCACGGCCAGCCGGGTCGGCGTCTCCAGCTGGAAGCTGATCCCCTCCGGCGGGTCGACCTCGACGGGATGGGAGTAGCCGAGCGCCAGCACGAGCTTGGTCCCCTGCAGCTGGGCGCGATAGCCGACCCCGCTGATCTCGAGGCCCTTGGTGAATCCGGTGGTCACCCCCACCACCATGTTGTTGACGAGGGTCCGGGTCAATCCGTGCAGCGCCCGGTGACGCGGCTCGTCACTCGGCCGCACCACGCGCAGCTCCCCATCTCCGCGCTCGACCACCATCTCCGGGTGGATCGACCGCTCCAGGGTTCCGAGCGGCCCCCGCACGCTGAGGGTTGCTCCCTCCTGCGTTACCTCCACGCCAGACGGGAGCGGGATCGGCATCCGACCGATGCGTGACATCGCGTTCGCTCCTTACCAGACGTAGCAGAGGACCTCGCCACCGAGGTTCAGCTTCCGGGCGCTCTGCCCGGTCATGATCCCGTGGGAGGTTGAGAGGATGGCCATGCCGAGCCCGCCCAGGACGCGCGGGATCTCGGTCTTGCGGGCGTAGACCCGCAACCCCGGCTTGCTGATGCGTTTCAGGCCGCTGACCACCGGGGTCTTGCCCTCGACGTACTTGAGCTGGATGGTGAGGAGCTCCTGCACCCCGTCCTGGCTCGTCGCGTATGACTCGATGAACCCCTCCTCGACCAGGATCCGCGCGATATCGCGCTTGATGCGGGACGAGGGCAGGGTCAGTTCGCGATGCCGCGCCAGGCTCGCGTTGCGAATCCTGGTCAGCATGTCGGCGATCGGGTCAGTCACATTCATGTTCGGTTCTGTCTCTCCTCGGCGGTGGTTCGCCCCGTGCCATTCGGCTTCGGCGCCTGCCGCTGATGGGGCCGCCAGCGGGCGGCCGATTGGTCTTCGAGCTACCAGCTCGACTTGGTGACGCCGGGCAGCTGACCCTCGAGGGCTCGCTCCCGGAAGCAGATGCGGCACAGGGCGAAGCGCCGCATATAGCCGCGCGGACGTCCGCAGACGGCACAGCGGCTGTGTTGCTGGACCCCGAAGCGTGGCTTGCGCTGCGACTTCACGATCATCGACTTCTTGGCCACTCGAATCCTCGCTAACTGGCCTGGAACGGCATGCCCAGGAGCTGAAGGAGCTTCAGCCCCTCCTCATCGGTCCTGGCCGTGGTGACGATGCTGATCTCCATCCCCCGCAGGCGATCGATCTTGTCGTAGTCGATCTCCGGGTAGACGAGCTGCTCCCGCAACCCGAGGCTGAAGTTGCCGCGTCCGTCGAATGAGTTGCGGCTGATCCCCCGGAAGTCCCGGATGCGCGGCAGCGCCAGCCGCATCGTGCGCTCCAGGAAGTCGTACATCCGCGCGCCGCGGAGCGTGACCTTGGCCCCGATCGGCATCCCGGTCCGCAGGCGGAACTGGGCGATCGAGCGCTTGGCCCGCGTCACGATCGGCTTCTGGCCGGTGACCTGGGTCAGGTCGCCCACCGCGGCGTCGAGCGCCTTGGCGTTCTGGATCGCCTCTCCCAGGCCGATGTTGACGACCACCTTCTCGAGCCGCGGGATCTGCATCGGGTTGGCGTAGCCGAACTCGCGGCGCAGCGCCGGCGCCACCTCATCCAGGTACCGTCGGCGCAACCCGCCGGGTGCGGCCGGGGCGATGGCGGGGGCCTCCGGAGCCTCGGGGGGCTTGCGCCGAAACTGGCGAGCCGGCTTCTCGGCCTTGGGCTTGGCCGGCTCGTCGGTCACGTGGCCACCTCCATCTGCTCGCCGCAGTGCTTGCAGACGCGCACGCGCTTCGTGCCGCCCTCCAGCAGCTGGTGCGAGATGCGGGTCGGCTTGTCGCAGCGCGGACAGACGACCTGCACGTTGCTCAGGTGCAGCGGGACGGGCAGGTCGAGGATGCCGGCCTGCTGCGTCCGCGACCGCGGGCGCTGGTGCCGCTTGGCCATGTTGAGACCGGGCACCACCACGCCGAGGCCGCGCTTGGTGCGCTCGACCCGTTCGACCACGCCGCGCTTGCCGCGGTCCTTGCCGGCCAGGACGAGGACGGTGTCGCCCTTGCGAACGTTCATCTCACAGCACCTCCGGGGCGAGCGACACGATCTTCATGTAGTTGCGCTCGCGCAGCTCGCGAGCCACGGGCCCAAAGATGCGGGTCCCACGCGGGCTGCCCTGGGGCGTGATGAGGACGGCGGCGTTCTCGTCGAAGCGAATGTGGCTGCCATCCGGGCGGCCGTACTCCTTCGCTGTGCGCACGATGACCGCGCGGACCACGTCGCCCTTCTTCACCCCGGTGTTGGGCAGCGCCTGCTTGACGCTGGCGACGATGACGTCGCCGACCTCGGCGGTATCGCTGCTCGAGCGGCCGACGACGGTGATGCACATCAGCTCACGCGCGCCGGTGTTGTCGGCCACTCGCAGCCGGGTGTACTGCCGGATCATGCGGTGTCCACCAGCTCCTCACCCGTTCCGCGGGCAACCACCTCGACGACGCGCCAGCGCTTCTCGCGGGAGAGCGGCTTGCTCTCCTCGATGCGAACCGTGTCGCCGACGTGCGCCGAGTTCTCCTCGTCGTGCGCCTTGAACTTGCTCGACAGCCGGACCACGCGCTTGTAGATCGGGTGGCGACGAAGCCGCTCGACGCTCACCACGACCGTCTTGTCCATCTTGTCGGAGATGACCCGGCCGACCTTGGTGCGACGCTTGCCTGCCATCAGCTGGCCTTCTCGACGGCCGCGGCGTCATCCGCGGCGTGCTGACGCTCGGTCATCACCGTCAGGATGCGGGCGATCCGCTTCCGCGTGGCGGGCAGCCGGCTGTAGTTCTTCTCCTGGCGCGTGGCCAGGTCGAACCGAATCTTCCACAGCTCCTGCTTCGCATCCACGAGTGCGCTCTGCAGGTCGAGGTCCGACAGCCCCCGGATCTCGTTGATATCCATCACGCGCCCTCCTTGGCGACGAACCTGGTCTGGATCGGTAGCTTGTGGCTGGCCAGTCGCATCGCCTCGCGGGCGATCTCCTCTGGCACGCCGGACATCTCGAACATGACGCGGCCCGGCTTGACCACCGCCACCCAGTGGTCGGGGGCCCCCTTGCCGGAGCCCATCCGGACCTCGGCCGGCTTCTTGGTGACCGGCTTGTCCGGGAAGACCCGGATCCAGATGCGGCCACCTCGCTTGATGTGGTGGGTCATCGCACGACGCGCCGCCTCGATCTGTCGGCTGGTCAGCCAGCAAACCTCCTCGGCCATCAGCCCATACTCGCCGAAGCTGACCGTGGTGCCTCCCTTCGCCAGTCCGGCGCGGCGACCGCGCTGGACCTTGCGGTGAATGACCCGCTTGGGCATCAACATGCTCAGGCCTCCTCGCCGGCGCCGGCGGGCGTCGCTTCGGCGGCGGGCGTCGCTTCGGCTGTGGCCGCCGGGGCTGCGCTTCGGGTGCGCGCACGGGTCGGTCGCTGCCGCGGTTCGCGCGGCTCGGTGCGCGCCGAGCCGGGTCGCTCCCCGAGCTGGTCGCCGCGGTAGACCCACACCTTGACGCCGATGCGGCCGTAGGTGGTGCGAGCGTGGACGACCCCATAGCTGATGTCGGCGCGCAGCGTCCCGAGCGGAATGCGGCCCTCCTTGTCCCACTCGGTGCGGCTCATCTCGGCCCCGCCGAGGCGCCCGGAGACCTGGATCTTGACTCCCTTGGCTCCAGCCTTGATGGTGCGCTGCACCGTCTGCTTGACCGCCTTGCGGAAGGCGATGCGACGCTCCAGCTGGCCGGCCACGTTCTGTGCCACCAGGACCGCGTCGAGCTCGGGCTGGAGGATCTCCTTGATCTCGAGCTTGACCTTCTTGTCGGTCAGCTTGCCGATGGAGGTGCGCAGCAGCTCCACGTTCTGCCCGCCCTTGCCGATGACGATCCCCGGCTTGGCCGAATGCACCGTGACGGTGACGTGGTTGATGCCGCGCTCGATCTCCACCTGGCTGACACTGGCGTTGGCCAGCTGCTTGCCGACCAGGGCACGGATCTTCATGTCCTCCTGGAGCAGCGTCGCGTAGTCCTTATCGGCGTACCACTTCGCCAGCCACGGCTTGTTGATCCCGATCCGGAAGCCGTAGGGATGAACCTTGTGTCCCATCAGGACTCCTCTCGATCGGCCACGGCGACCGTGATATGGCTGGTTCGCTTCAGGATGCTGAAGGTCCGCCCCTGGGCTCGCGGGCGGAACCGCTTGAGGGTCGGCCCCTCGTTGGCGGTCGCGCTCAGCACGTGGAGCTCATCGGCCGACAGGTTGAAGTTGTTCTCGGCGTTGGCGGTGGCGCTCTTGAGCACCTTGGCCACGTCGCGGGCGGCCGCGTTCGGCAGGAAGCGCAGGATGGCGGCAGCCTCCTCGACCGGCTTGCCGGTGATCAGATCGGTCACCAGGCGCACCTTGCGCGGGCTGATACGGATGTACTTGGCGGTGGCGACGACACGCATCTCGTGCATTCCTACTTCAGTGCCGTGGAGCGATCCGTGGCCTTGCCGTGGCCGCGGTAGTGGCGGGTGGGCGCGAACTCGCCGAGGCGATGCCCGACCATGTTCTCGGTGACGAAGACCGGCACGTGGCGCTTGCCGTCGTGCACGGCGATCGTGTGCCCGATCATCTGCGGGAAGATCACGCTGGGGCGCGACCAGGTCTTCAGCACCTTGCGCTCGTTGCGCTTGTTCATCTCGTCGATGCGGCCCAGGAGGCGGGCATCGACGAAGGGTCCCTTCTTGACGGAACGGCTCATCGTGCCCTCCTACCCTCGTCCATAGCGACGACGGACGATCATCTTCCCGGTCGTCTTGTTCTTGCGGGTGCGCAGGCCCATCGCCGGCTTGCCCCATGGCGTCTTGGGCGGCATCCCGGTCGGGGACTTGCCCTCGCCGCCGCCGTGCGGATGGTCGCGCGGGTTCATCACCACGCCACGCACCTCGGGCCGGCGGCCCATGTGGCGGCTGCGTCCCGCCTTGCCGATGTTCTGGTTCTCGTGCTCCAGGTTGCTGACCTGGCCGACGGTGGCCATGCAGTTGGCGCGCACCCGCCGCACCTCGCCGGAGGGGAGGCGGATGGTGGCCATCTGGCCCTCCTTGGCGAGCAGCTGCGCGCTGCTGCCGGCGCTGCGCACGATCTGGCCGCCGCGGCCGGCGACCATCTCCACGTTGTGGATCTGGGTGCCGAGCGGCATCCGTCCCAACGGAAGAGCGTTGCCGACCCGTGCCTCGGCGTCGTTGCCGGAGACGACCACGTCGCCGACTCCCAGGCCGTGGGGCAGGAGCATGTAGCGCTTGTCGCCATCGGCGTAGTGCAGCAGGCCGATGCGCGCCGAGCGGTTCGGGTCGTACTCGACCGTCGCGATGGTGGCCGGCACGCCGAACTTGTCGCGCTTCCAGTCGATGACGCGGTAGAGCCGCTTCTGGCCGGCTCCCTGGTGGCGCACCGTGAGCCTGCCCTGGCTGTTGCGCCCGGCCTTGCGCACGAGCCGCTCGGTCAGCGGCTTGTGCGGCTGATCGGTCGTGATCTCGTCGAAGGTCGAGCGCGTCATCTGGCGCAGCCCGGGGCTGGTGGGTCGGTAGTTGCGAAGTGGCATCGGCGTTACACGGCCTCGAAGAGTTCGATCTTCTGCCCGGCGGCGATGGTGACCACCGCCTTGCGCCAGCCGGGCACGGTTCCCATCTGTCGACGGCCGCGACGCTTCTGCTTGGGCTTGACCCAGAGCACGCGCACGCCGAGGACGGTCACCTTGAACTCGGCCTCGACCGCGTCCTTGATCTGGAACTTGTTGGCATCCCGCCCGACCATGAAGGTGTAGTTGTTGCGCTCGGTCTCGGCGACGCTCTTCTCGCTGATCACGGGTCGGATGAGGATGTCGTGCATGCTGACGGCGGTCATCCGTACACCTCCTGGGCGCGCGCCAGCGCATCGGCGGTGAAGACGATCGTGTCCGCCTCCAGCAGGTCGACCACGTTCAGGCTGTCGGCCAGCAGGACGCGCACCTCGCGCAGGTTGCGGCACGAGCGCTCGACGACCGGGTCGCGCGCCGGCAGCACCACCAGCACCTTGCCCTCCGTCTTCCAGGCGACCAGCCGCTCGGCGAAGGCCTTGGTTCCCATCGTCTCGAGGCCGAATCCCTCGACCACCCGCAGCGCGCCGTCGTCGGCCTTGCCGCTCAGGACGCCCTGCAGCGCGGCGCGGCGCATCTTGGCCGGCATGCGCTGCTCGTAGCCGCGCGGGTGCGGCCCGAAGACGACGCCGCCGCCCTTCCATTGCGGGGCCGAGCGCGTCCCCTGTCGGGCGCGGCCGGTCCCCTTCTGGCGCCATGGCTTCCTGCCGCCGCCGCGCACCCGGCCGCGGGTCAGCGTGTCGGCCGTGCCGAGGTGCTGACCGGCCAGCTGGCGGACGACCGCCTGGTGGATGAGCGCCTCGTTCACCGGGGCGGCGAAAAGCGACGGGGCGAGGTCGACCTTGCCGGCCTCGGAGCCGCTGACGTTGAGGATCGGCGCCTGGTCCATCGTCACTTCGCCTTCTGCACGAGCAGGACGGCGTTGCGGGCGCCGGGGACGGCGCCCTTGACCAGGATCAGGTTGCGCTCGGCGTCGACCTTGACGACCTGGAGCTTCTTGACGGTCACCCGATCGTCACCCATGTGGCCGCCCATCCGCGTTCCGCGGAAGACCCGGCCCGGCGTCGTGCCGGCGCCGATCGACCCGGGCTGGCGGATGTTCGTCGAGCCGTGCGTCTTGGGGCCGCGCTTGAAGTGGTGCCGGGCGATGGTGCCGGTGAAGCCATGGCCCTTGCTCACCCCCGTCACGTCGACGAGGTCGCCGGCTGCGAAGAGGCTGACGTCGAGCCGCTGGCCGAGCTCGTAGCCCTCCGTCGACTCGACCCGGAACTCGCGGACGTGGCGCGGCTGCTGCAGCTCCTTGTCGAGCTCCTTGAACTGGCCGGCGACCGGCTTGCTCTGGCGCTTGGCGGTGCCGGCGCCGACCTGCAGGGCGGCATAGCCGTCCCGCTCCGCCGTGCGGAGCCGCGTGACGCTGTTGGGCGTGGCCTCGATGACGCTGACCGGCACGACGCTCCCGTCGTCACCGAAGATTCGCGTCATTCCGAGCTTGCGCCCGATCAATCCTGCCGCCACTGCTTCTCTCGTATCCCCACTCACATCTTGATTTCGATGTCGACGCCTGCCGCCAGGCTCAGCCGCATCAGCGCATCCACCGTCTTGGTCGACGGGTCGATGATGTCGATCAGCCGCTTGTGCGTCCGGATCTCGAACTGCTCCCGCCCGTCCTTGTGGACGAACGGACCGCGGATGACCGTGTACTTCTCGATCCGGGTCGGCAGCGGCACCGGCCCCGCGATGGCAGCACCGGTCCGCTGCGCCGTCTCCACGATCTGCTCGGCCGACTGGTCGAGCAGCTTGTGGTCGTACGCCTTGAGCCGAATGCGGATGCGCTGTTTGGCCATCGTCGACTCAGGCCGTCAACGCTGTGATGACGCCGGCGCCGACGGTGTGCCCGCCCTCGCGGATGGCGAAGCGCTGACCCTGCTCGATGGCGATCGGCGTGATGAGCTCGACGTCGATGTTCACGTTATCGCCGGGCATGATCATCTCCACGCCCGGCGGCATCGAGATGGCGCCGGTCACGTCGGTGGTGCGCAGGTAGAACTGCGGGCGGTAGCCGGCGTAGAACGGCGTGTGCCGGCCGCCCTCCTCCTTGGTGAGGACGAGCACCTCTGCCTTGAACTTGGTGCCGGGCTTGACGCTGCCGGGCTTGGCCATCACCTGGCCGCGCTCCAGCTCCTCGCGCTCGATGCCGCGCAGCAGGAGGCCGACGTTGTCGCCCGCCTGTCCCTCGTCGAGGGTCTTCTTGAACATCTCGACGCCCGTCACCACCAGCTGGCGGCTCTTGGCATGGATCCCGACCAGCTCCACCGTGTCGCTGGTGTGGACCACGCCGCGCTCGATGCGGCCGGTAGCCACGGTGCCACGCCCCTTGATCCCGAAGACGTCCTCGATCGGCATCAGGAAGGGCTTGTCCACCTCGCGCACCGGGGTCGGGATGTAGGTGTCGACCGCCTCCATCAGCTCCTTGATGGAGGCGTACTCCGGCGCGTCCTGGTCGGTCGCGGTCGACTCCAGCGCCTTGAGCGCGGAGCCGCGGATGACCGGGGTCTCGTCGCCGGGGAAGTCGTACTTGGTGAGGAGCTCGCGGACCTCCATCTCCACCAGGTCGATCAGCATCTCGTCGTCGACCATGTCCACCTTGTTCAGGTAGACGACCAGCGACGGGACCTCGACCTGGCGGGCGAGCAGGATGTGCTCCCGGGTCTGGGGCATCGGGCCGTCGGCCGCCGACACCACCAGAATGGCGCCGTCCATCTGGGCGGCGCCGGTGATCATGTTCTTGATGTAGTCGGCGTGGCCGGGGCAGTCCACGTGCGCGTAGTGACGGTTCGCCGTCTGGTACTCGACGTGGCTGATCGCGATCGTGATCCCGCGCTGCCGCTCCTCCGGAGCGTTATCGATCGAGTCGAAGGCGCGGAAGTCAGCACCGCCCTGCATGGCGAGGTACTTCGTGATCGCGGCGGTCAGGGTCGTCTTGCCGTGGTCGACGTGACCAATGGTGCCCACGTTGACGTGCGGCTTGCTGCGGTCGAACTTCTGCTTTGCCATGGTGTGTCCTTCGTCGCTCCTTTAGCTCTTGGACTTCGCGATCAGCTCGTTGGCCAGGTTGGTTGGGACTTCTGAATAGCGGGAAAACTCCATCGAATAGGTGGCGCGCCCCTGCGTCATGCTGCGCAGCTCGGTGGCGTAACCGAACATCTCAGCCAGCGGGACGTGGGCACGGATGACGCGCGAGCTGCCTCGCTCGTCGATCCCGTCCATGTGGCCGCGCTTGCTGTTCAGGTTGCCGATGACGTCGCCCATGAACTCTTCGGGGGCGACCACCTCGACCCTCATGACCGGCTCCAGGATCGCGGGATCGGCCTTCGTGACGCCGTCCTTGGCGGCCATCGAGCCGGCGATCTTGAAGGCCATCTCGGACGAGTCGACCTCGTGGAACGAGCCGTCGATGAGGGTCGCCTTGAGGTCGATCACCGGGAAGCCGGCGACCACGCCGCCGGCGAGTGCGTCACGAATGCCCTGCTCGATCGGCTTGAAGAACTCGCGCGGCACCGCGCCGCCGACGATCTTCGATTCGAATTCGACGCCGCCACCCCGATCGAGCGGCTCGAGGGTGATGACGGCGTGGCCGTACTGGCCCTTGCCGCCGGTCTGCCGCACGAAGCGGCCCTCGCCCTTGACCGGCTTGCGGATCGTCTCGCGATAGCTGACCTGAGGGCGGCCGACGTTGGCCTGCACCTTGAACTCGCGCAGCATGCGGTCGACGATCACCTCGAGGTGCAGCTCGCCCATGCCGGCGATGCGCGTCTGGCCCGACTCCTCGTCGCTGCTGACGCGGAAGGTGGGGTCCTCCTCGCCGAGCCGCTGCAGGGCAATCGCCATCTTGTCCTGGTCGGCCTTCGTCTTGGGCTCGACCGCCAGCTCGATGACGGGCTCGGGAAAGGTGATCGCCTCGAGGATGATCGGCTTCGACTCGTCGCACAGCGTGTCGCCGGTGAACGTGGTCTTGAGGCCGACCGCCGCGGCGATGTCGCCGGCGCTGACCGACTCGATCTCCTCGCGGTGGTTGGCGTGCAGCTCGATCAGGCGCCCGATCCGCTCCTTCTCGCCCTTCGTGGCGTTGTAGACGTAGGAGCCGGTCTTCAGCGTCCCAGAGTAGACCCGGAAGAAGGCGAGCTTGCCAACGAAGGGATCCGCGGCGATCTTGAAGGCGAGGGCAGCGAACGGCTCGGCTGGATCGGCGTGGCGCGTCACCTGCTCCCCGCTCTTGGGGTTGGAGCCGATGACCGCGGCCACATCGAGCGGCGATGGAAGGTACTCGATCACCGCGTCGAGCATCGGCTGGACGCCCTTGTTCTTGAGGGCGGAGCCGCACAGCACCGGAATGATCTTCGAGGCGAGGGTGCCGGCGCGCAGGGCGCGGCGCAGGGAATCTGCATCGACCTCCTGCCCCTCCAGGAAGCGGTGCGCGATGTCGTCGTCGAGGTCGGCGACCGCCTCGACCAGCTTGTCGCGCCACGTCGCGGCCTCCTCGGCCATCTCGGCCGGGATCTCCCCCACCACGACCTGGTCGCCCAGGTCATTGCCGTAGGTGATCGCCTGCATCTCGAGCAGGTCGATGACGCCGCGGAAGCCGCCCTCGGTGCCGATCGGCAGCTGCACCGGCACGGCGATCGCGCCGAGGCGCTCGCGGATCATGTCGACCACGCGCCAGAAGTCGGCGCCGGTGCGGTCGAGCTTGTTGACGAAGCAGAAGCGCGGCACGCGGTACCGATCGGCCTGGCGCCAGACCGTCTCGGACTGCGGCTCAACGCCCGCCACGCCATCGAAGACGACGACCGCGCCGTCGAGAACGCGCAGGCTGCGCTCGACCTCCACCGTAAAATCCACGTGGCCGGGCGTGTCAATCAAGTTGATACGATGATCCCGCCAGAAGCAGGTCGTGGCTGCGGCCGTGATGGTGATGCCGCGCTCCTGCTCCTGCTCCATCCAGTCCATCGTGGCGGCGCCCTCGTGGACCTCGCCGAGCTTGTAGATCTTCTTGGTGTAGAAGAGGATCCGCTCTGAGACAGTCGTCTTGCCGGCGTCGATGTGCGCGATGATCCCGATGTTGCGGGTCTTCTCGAGCGGGTAGGCCTGGGTCATCATCGGCCTACCACTTGAAGTGGCTGAAGGCCTTGTTGGCCTCCGCCATGCGGTGGGTATCCTCGCGGCGCTTGACCGCTGCACCGATGCCGTTCGAGGCATCGATGAACTCGGACGCGAGCTTCTCCCCCATGCTGCGTCCGTTCCGCTTGCGGGCAGATTCGATCAGCCAGCGCATGCCGAGGCTGATGCGGCGGTCCGCCCGAACCTCGACCGGGATCTGGTAGGTGGAGCCGCCGACCCGCTTGGGCTTCACCTCGATGAGCGGCATCGCATTGCGGAGGGCGAGCTCCATCACCTCGACTCCCGAGCGGCCCGCCTGCTTCTCGCAGCGGGCCAGCGCGTCCTCGAGGATGCGCGCGGCGAGCTGGCGCTTGCCACCGTGCATCAGCTTGTTGGTGAACTGGTCGAGGGTCAGCGCGGTGCCGACCAGCAGCTCGGTGTACTTGGTCTTGCGCGCGATGGTGGGACGGCGGGGCATCGGCTGCGCTAGCCCTTGCCCGGCGACTTGGCGCCGTACTTGGAGCGGCCCTGACGCCGATCGCGGACGCCGGCCGCGTCGAGGGTGCCACGCACGATGTGGTACTTCACCGCCGGCAGGTCCTTGACCCGCCCGCCGCGGACCAGCACCACGGAGTGCTCCTGCAGGTTGTGCCCGACGCCGGGGATGTAGGCGGTCACCTCCATCCCATTGGTCAGGCGCACGCGCGCGACCTTGCGCAGCGCGGAGTTCGGCTTCTTCGGGGTGCGGGTCATGACCTGCAGGCAGACGCCGCGGCGCTGCGGGGCGCCACGTCCCTCCGAGGTGGTCTGCTTGAGCGTGTTGAAGGTACGGCGCAGCGCCGGTGCCTTCACCTTCTGCCCGGCCGGCTTGCGGCCCTTGCGGACCAGCTGGCTGATCGTCGGCAACCCAAGAACCTCAAAACTGCGATGGCTGATCGTGCGTCGGCGTCGAGTGATGGCGAGGCGAACCGAGGCCGGCACTCAAGGGGCTGACGGCGCCCTCTCCGGAGGGCACACACGAAGGCGTCCCGCGAGCGGGACACCGAAGACGGAGTATACGGTTCGCGCCGCACGAGTGTCAATCGAACGGGGCGCCCGGTAGTGTCTCAGTTTGAGCGTGGATTACGGGCTTCAGGTATTGATAGCGGCCTTAGCCGACGAGGGGCGCTGGCAGGTCGCAGTTGCCGCTGAGATCGATTTGGCCGACCCCGCTCGTGCCTAGAACGCTTTGGGTGCGGATCGTGCCGCACTTCTTGCAAACGGCCACCACCACTATCTCCGCCATGATGGGGCCGGGATCAGCGGGGGGGAATCCTGAAACGCCTGGGAACTTCCATTCATGCATGACTCAGTCTCCTGTTCCTATGGTGCCAATGTGGAGCTAGATGCCGGGATAGCCCGAGCCGTGGTGATACTCCAAAAGGCAGGAGTTGCGACGTATGAATCGTGCGAGGGTGGCGAGGGCCACGCGTTCTCCGAGCCGACCGTGCGATTCAGAGGCAGCTACGCCGAGGGTATTGTCGCCCTCGGCGTAGCGTTGCAGAACGGCCTACCCGTTTACCAACTACGCCGCGTGTGGCGAATGGACGACGGCGAGTTGACAGGGCCGTGGTGGGATCTGGTGTTCGTTCCTACTGGCCCTTCGCGTCGAGGTCAGCGCAATGCTCACACTTAGGACGCCCGTCGGTACCTGACTCGCGATTCCAGGACTCGATGTTGTTGCCTTCGGTGCACTTGTTGTTGTCGTGGTAGACGTTGCGATCGGTCACGCGCTTGGAGTGCCAAGGGGAAACCTGAGTCACGAGCCTGCCTCCTTTGACGATAGTTGCCTCGCTCTCAAGCATTGTACGTCAGTCGATCAGGTTCGCGATCTCCTCGCAGGTCCAGATATGGTCGCTGATCCCTGCCGCCATTGCTGGGGTCCGGGGGTACGGGTTGGCGAGGCTCTTGTGGGGCCGCGCGAAGTTGACGTACATGTAGTGCAGGCTGATCGCTGCCGCGTGATTCTCGGCCTTCTTTGAGAAGCCGTTGGTGAGACGGGTGAAGCGGCGCATCCCCATCCGCATCGTAAGGTTCTGGCGCTCGACGCCCGACGTGCTGATCCGCTCTGGGTCCGGCTGGCCCTGAATGATGCGGACCTCCTCGGAGAGGACGACCGGCGGGCTGAACTTGCGGTCCTCAGCCGGATCGGTACCGTAGAACTTCACCAACTGCGCGAAGTCCACGTCCCGACCGAATGCCCGCTCGACTGCATCGAGGTATGGGCGGTAGCCGTCTGTGGTGAGCTGTACCCGGTTGCGGAGCCGGGAGGCGAGGTCTGCGAGGAATGCGTTGGCTGACTCCGCATCCCGGTCCCCGACCAGCCAAGTCGAGACGAGCTTCGTATCGGGATCGTGGGCAACCCACGTCCAGATGTCACCCCAGCCCGGCTCGCCCCGATGCTCGTCGGGCACGTTGCGGGCCTTGGCTCGGCAGAACGCCCATATCTCGTCACACTCGATCCGTGAACTGCTCAGGTCGCGCAGGTGCTCGTCCTGGTACTTCTCGCATGCCGCTCCGAGATTCACCAGCAGCTTCGAGATCGTGTTGATGGAGCGGCCAGTGATCCGGGTCGCGGAACGGAGGCTGTTGCCTTCGACCAGCAGACGGATGATCTTCGCTCGTTCGGTCCTGCTCAGCCTGTTCATGTGAACAGAATGCTTGAGGAGTGTGACAGCAGTCTGTCGCGATGCTTGAGGAGATCGCGGGTGGTGGGACCATTGGGCCAAGACTCAGCCTTGTGCTCCGCTGTAAGATGCTTGAGCGTGGTGGACCGCACGGGAGTTGAACCCGTCACCATCGGGTCTAGAGTCCTCTGGTGGCGAACCTGCGCGGCCCATCCGGTGGAACGGGCGGCCTTGTTAGCCTGCTAGCGAACGTGGCCGCCCGTTCCCGCTATCCAGCCTCCTTTGTTCGGGGGAGCTTGTAGTAGACACGGCAGGCCATGTCGAAGAAGGCCAGCCACTCCGCGTATTCATCCTCTTGCCACTCTCGCCCAGCGGGTAGCAATTCCAGCGCGCCCGTGATTGTCTTGGGGAGGCCCTGCACGAGCTGCTTCGGCTCTTCCTTCGGTGGGGAGCTTGGGGGCTCGGCTCCTGTCCCGTTAGTGTGCGCAGGAGTGCCGCCTCGGATCGTCGGTTCAATCATCCGCGTGCGGTTTCCGGCGACGCGGAAAAGACCGGCCTGTTCCGCAGATTCCATGAGGCGGGCCAGGATGGGTCCAGCCTCTTTGGCAGGGATCTTGAATCGCGTTATCAGCGCATTCTTCATCCCGGCATCATCAGAAAGCTCTCGCCCGCCAAATGCGTCAAGGAACGCGCCGAACAGCGGTACCCCCTTGAAAGCCGCCAGACGCGCGCGATCTGCATTCTCGGGATAGTCGGGCTGCAAGATCGTTACGGCGCGGTCGCTCGCAGTTAGTGCGCCAGCCTGTCCCTCCAGGAAACCGAAAAGCCGAGCGGCTGCGAGGCGACTGAGAAAGGCCCCATTGTTCTTGGAGCTGTACCCGAGGACAGCGGCAAGTTCGTCTGCTGATAGAACGGCATCCGCTCCACGATCGTTGATGCGTCGGGCTACATCGAGTGCGGATTCGAGGTTGTAGGTCGGATAGCGATATGTGGGTGCCATGGCCGAACTCCTGCTAGCGAAGGGAACAGGAGTCTACGGCCGGGCGTAGAGAGTGTCAAGCGGAATCCGTAAACTTGCGGCCAGTAAGATTACGCCTGCTTGCCCCATCGAGCAGCCGCTGCCTTCCGCGCGATCTCGCTCCGGCGTTCAGGACTGAGCTTCGCTGCCCGCCTGGGTCCACCAATGAGACCGCCCTGACGACCCAGCTCCACCGACGCCGGGTCCTTAACCCGCTCGGGAGATTCCGGCTCGTCCTCATGCAGCGTCATGTCTACGATCATCTTGGCGAGCTGGTTCGGATCGCGTGGCATCTTGCGTTTCTTCACCCCTCAAGCATGAGGCCCGAGCGGGAGGGGGTCAAGCATTCCGACGCTCAAACTGAGACACTACCGGGCGCCCGACGAGCTCGCCAGGCGCCCCCCGGATCAGCCCTCGTCGACGGCCGCCGCGGCTGCCTCTTCGGTCTCTTCCTCGATGGCGTCGGCGACAGGCGTTCCGTCGCCCTCGGCGTCCTCGTCGCCGGTCAGGAAGGTCATCGCCGCCTCGCGCTCGCGGAGCGCCTCGGCCTCCTCGGGCGAGAGCTCGCGCGCCTTGGCCGCGGCCGCTGCCCGTGACTCGGCACCGGTCCCGGCGGGGATCAGCTTGCCGATGATGACGTTCTCCTTGAGCCCCAGCAGGTGGTCCTTCGAGCCGTTGATGGCGGCCTCGGTGAGCACCCGGGTCGTCTCCTGGAAGGACGCCGCCGCCAGGAACGAGCTGGTGTTGAGCGACGCCTTAGTGACGCCCAGCAGGACCGTCTGGGCCGTCGCCGGCTCCCCGCCCTCGGCCAGGATCCGGTTGTTGACTTCCTCGAACTCGAAGCGGTCGATCAGCTCGCTGGGGAGCAGCTCGGTGTCGCCGGCGGCGTCGACGGTCACCTTGCGCAGCATCTGGCGCACGATGATCTCGACGTGCTTGTCGGCGATCGAGACGCCCTGGGACCGATACACCTTCTGGACCTCGGCCACCAGGAAGCGCTGGACGGTGTCCACGCCCTTGATCTGGAGGAGATCCTTCGGGTTCAGCGAGCCCTCGGTCAGCGGGTGGCCGGCGAGCACCTCGTCGCCCGTCTCGACCCGCAGGCGGGCCGAGTGCGGGACCTGGTACTCGCGGCTGTCGAGGTCGACCGAGTGCAAGGTCAGGGTGCTCCCCTTCTTGGTGACGCGCCCCGCGGCGGGTGACTTCACCTCGACCGCGTCGGCGCCCTCGCCGAGGCGGGCCAGCACCTGGCCGTCGGTCACCTCGTCCCCGTTGGCGACGAGCAGCTCGTGCTGCGGGGTGAGCTTGATCGGCGTGTCGTAGCTGTCGCGGTGCGTGACACGCACCACCACGGGCTGGTCCGTGCCGGCGCGCACCACCTCGATCGTCCCGTCGATCTCGGTCATGATCGCCTGCCCCTTGGGGATGCGCGCCTCGAAGAGCTCCTCGACGCGCGGCAGGCCCTGGGTGATGTCCTCGCCGGCGACTCCGCCGGTGTGGAAGGTCCGCATCGTGAGCTGGGTCCCCGGCTCACCGATCGACTGGGCGGCGATGATCCCCACCGCCTGGCCCAGGTCGACCAGCCGCCCGGTCGCCAGGTTGCGCCCGTAGCACATACGGCACACGCCGTGGCGCGCCGCGCAGGTCAGCGGCGAGCGGACGCTGACGCGGTCGATGGCGAGCGCGTCGATGCGCTCGATGGCGACCTCGTCGATCTCGTCGTTGCGCGCCACGATCTGCTCGCCGGTCTTCTCGTCAACGAGGTCCAGGGCGGCCATCCGGCCGACCAGGCGGTCGACGAAGGGCTCGGGGATCTGGGTCGACTCCTCGCGGGTGATCCAGGTCCCGAGATCGGTGCCGCAGTCGTCCTCGCGGGTAATGACGTCCTGGGCCACATCCACCAGGCGCCGGGTCAGGTACCCAGAGTCGGCGGTGCGCAGGGCGGTATCGGCGAGGCCCTTGCGAGCCCCGTGGCTGGAGATGAAGTACTCGAGCACGCTCATCCCCTCGCGCAGGTTGCTGCGGATCGGCAGGTCGATGATCCGCCCCGAAGGGTCGGCCATCAGGCCGCGCATGCCGGCCAGCTGGTGGACCTGGGTCACGTTTCCTCGCGCGCCGGAGTGCGTGATCATCCAGACCGAGCCACGCTTGTCGAGGCCGGAGAGCATCTTCTCGGTGACGTCGTCGGTGGTGCCGCGCCAGACGTCCACCGTCTGGTTGTAGCGCTCGTCCTCGGTGATGAAGCCGCGCCGGAACTCCCGGTCGATCTCGGTCACCTTGGCGTCGGCCGCCGCCAGCAGCTTGACCTTCTCGGTCGGCACCCGGATGTCCCCGATGCCGATCGTGATCCCGGCCATGGTGGCGTAGTGGAAGCCCAGGGTCTTGATGCCGTCCACCAGCTGGGTGGTGGCGGCCGGCCCGAGCTCGCGGTAGCACTGCGCGATGAGCGCCTTGAGCCCCTTGCGGTCCATCACCCGGTTGACAAAGCCGAGCTCCCTGGGGATGACGGTGTTGAAGATCACGCGCCCGGCGGTCGTCTCGACCAGCTCGGTGCGCATCTCGCCGGCACCGTCGTTGGCGGCCGCGTCCCACACCTCCAGCTCCACCTTGATCGGGGCCTGGACGTGGACGTGGCCGAGCTGCGTGACCATGACCGCCTCGTTGGCGCTGGCGAACGCCTTGCCGGCGCCCTTCTCGGTCGGCTCCTCGATGGTCAGGTAGTAGCAGCCGAGCACCATGTCATGGGTCGGCGACACGACCGGCGAGCCATCGGCCGCCGAGAGCAGGTTCTGGGTCGAGAGCATCAGCTCCTTCGCCTCGCGCTGCGCAGCCGTCGAGAGCGGCACGTGGACCGCCATCTGGTCGCCGTCGAAGTCGGCGTTGAAGGCGAAGCAGACGAGCGGGTGGATCTGGATCGCGGATCCCTCCACCAGCACCGGCATGAACGCCTGGATCCCCAGCCGGTGCAGGGTCGGGGCCCGGTTGAGGAGCACCGGGTGGTCCTGGATCACCTCTTCGAGGACGTCCCAGACCTCCGGCCGCACGCGCTCGACGATGCGCTTGGCGCTCTTGATGTTGTGGGCGAAGCCCTTCTCCACCAGCTGGCGCATGACGAACGGCTTGAACAGCTCGAGCGCCATCTTCTTGGGGAGGCCGCACTGGTGCAGCTTCAGCTCCGGGCCGACCACGATGACCGAGCGGCCGGAGTAGTCGACGCGCTTGCCCAGCAGGTTCTGCCGGAAGCGCCCCTGCTTCCCCTTGAGCATGTCCGACAGGCTCTTGAGCCGATGGTTGCCGGTGCCGGCGATGGCGCGCCCGCGGCGGCCGTTGTCGATCAGGGCGTCGCACGCCTCCTGCAGCATCCGCTTCTCGTTGCGGATGATGATCTCCGGCGCCTCCAGGTCGAGGAGGCGGCTGAGCCGGTTGTTGCGGTTGATGACGCGCCGATAGAGGTCGTTCAGGTCGCTCGTCGCGAAGCGGCCGCCGTCGAGCTGCACCATCGGGCGCAGGTCGGGCGGGATGACGGGCAGCGTGGAGAGGATCATCCACTCCGGCCGCGCGCCGCTCTTGCGGAACGCCTCGATCAGGCGCAGCCGCTTGATCGCCTTCTTGCGTCGCTGGCCCGAGGTCTGCCGCATCTCGACGTGCAGCCGCTGGGCCAGCTCGTCCAGGTCGAGCTGCTCGATGATCTTCTTGATCGCCTCGGCCCCCATGCCGGCCTCGAAGAGCCGCCCGTACTGCTCGGAGAGGGAGCGGAACTCGGACTCGGTCAGCGTCTGCATGACCTTGATGTCGGCGATCTGGGCGCGTGCCGCGCGGGCGGCCAGACGTGCGTCATCGGTCTCGCGCGCGACCTGTGCCTTCTCGTTGGCAAGCGCGTCGTCGATGCCGGTGCTCAGGTCGGCGATGGCCGACTGCAGCCGCTCGGCGGCGTGCGCCTTGGCCTCCTTGACCTCCTTCTCGAGCGCCTCCACCTCGGCCTTGACGGCCTTGCGCAGGGCGGCCAGGGCGGCCTTGGACGCCTCGCCGGCGCGCGCCACCACCTCGCCGGTGGGGGCGAAGACGATGTCCTCGGCGACGGTCTTGCCGGCCTCCTTGAGGGCGGCCTCGACCTGCTGCCCGGCGGCCGCCAGCTCCTCGCTGCGGGTCGCGATCAGCGCATCGGCGCGGGCCGCATCGGCCTCGGCGTCGCTGGTGACCTGTGCCCGCTTGTCGGCGATGGCCGCCTCGAGCTCGGCCTTCTTGGCCTCGACCAGCTCACCGGCACGGCCGATCCGCTCGGCCATCTCCTCCTCGACGCGGGCGAGCGCCTTCTCGCGCTCGTTCTCGTCGACGCGCGAGACGACGTACAGCGCGAAGTAGAGGATCCGCTCCAGGTTGCGCGGGCTGACGTCGAGCAGGATCCCCAGCCGCGACGGCGTTCCCTTGAAGTACCAGATGTGGCTGACCGGCGAGGCCAGCTTGATATGCCCCATCCGCTCGCGACGGACCTTGCTGCGGGTGACCTCGACGCCACACTTGTCGCAGATGATCCCCTTGTAGCGGATCCGCTTGTACTTGCCGCAGTAGCACTCCCAGTCCTTGGTGGGACCGAAGATGCGCTCGTCGAAGAGACCGTCCTTCTCAGGCTTGAGGGTGCGGTAGTTGATCGTCTCGGGCTTGGTGACCTCACCCGACGACCAGCTCTTGATCTGATCGGGCGAGGCGAGGCTGATCCGGATGGCGTCGAAGTTGTTGACTTCCAGCATGAGTGGCTACGGCTCCTGCGGCTGACGCCGCTTCTGGCGCGGTACGCCAGGGCTGACCGGGCCCCGGCTCGAAATGGACCGATGGGTGGGGTGCGACGCCGTCACGACGCCGCCCCCCGGGCTATTCCTCAAATCCCTGGAGATTGATCCCACCCAGGTCCGGCAGGGGATAGCTGCCGGTGTCCTCGATGAAGCGGATCTCCTCCTCGTTCTCGTTCAGGATCTCGACCGAGAGGCCGAGCGCCTGGAGCTCCTTGATCAACACCTTGAATGACTCCGGAACTCCCGGCGGCTGGATCTCCTCTCCCTTGACGATCGCCTCGTACGTCTGCACGCGGCCCATCACGTCGTCGCTCTTGACGGTGAGCAGCTCCTGGAGGATGTTCGCCGCGCCATAGGCTTCCAGCGCCCAGACCTCCATCTCGCCGAAGCGCTGGCCGCCGAACTGCGCCTTGCCACCCAGCGGCTGCTGGGTGATGAGCGAGTAGGGGCCGGTGCTGCGGGCGTGGATCTTGTCCTCCACCAGGTGGTGCAGCTTGAGCATGTAGATGTAGCCGACCGTCACGCGGTGGTCGAACGGCTCCCCCGTCCGCCCGTCGCGCAGGACCGTCTTGCCGTCCTCGCTGACCACGGAGCCCTTGACCGCGGCCGCCTTCTTCAGGGAGGCCGTGATCTGCGACTCGGTCGCCCCGTCGAAGACCGGCGTGGCGGCCTTCAGGCCGAGCACCTTCATCGCCCAGCCCAGGTGCGTCTCCAGGATCTGGCCGATGTTCATCCGGCTCGGCACGCCAAGCGGGTTGAGGACGATGTCGACCGGCGTCCCGTCCGGCATGAGGGGCATGTCCTCCACGGGCAGGATCTTGGCGATGACGCCCTTGTTGCCGTGGCGGCCCGCCATCTTGTCGCCGACCGCGATCTTGCGCTTCTGGGCCACGCTGACGCGGACCAGGCGGTTGACCCCGGGGAGCAGCTCGTCGCCGCTCTCGCGGCTGAACTGCCGGACGTCGACCACGATGCCGCGCTCGCCGTGCGGCAGGCGCAGCGAGCTGTCCTTCACCTCGCGCGCCTTCTCGCCGAAGATGGCCCGCAGGAGCCGCTCCTCGGCGGTCAGCTCGGTCTCGCCCTTGGGCGTGATCTTGCCGACCAGGATGTCGCCGGGAGTCACCTCGGCGCCCTCGTAGATGATCCCGTCCTCGTCGAGGTTGCGAAGGCTCTCCTCGCCGACGTTCGGGATGTCGCGGGTGATCTCCTCGGGACCCAGCTTCGTGTCGCGGGCCTCGATCTCGTGCTTCTCGATGTGGATCGACGTGAACAGGTCCTCGCGGACGAGCCGCTCGCTGATCACGATCGCGTCCTCGTAGTTGCCGCCCTCCCAGGGGAGGAAGGCGACCAGGATGTTCTGCCCCAGCGCCATCTCGCCCTGGTCGGTGCTCGACGAGTCGGCCAGGACCTGCCCGGCCGCCACGCGGTCGCCGACGTCGACGATCGGTCGCTGGTTGATGCAGGTTCCCTGGTTGCTGCGCAGGAACTTCTTGAGGTGGTACGTGTCGCGCACGTCGCCCTCGTCGCGCTCCACCTGGATGTCGGCGGAGGTGACGCTCACCACCGTGCCGCCCGCCTCCGCGACGACGACCTGCTGGCTGTCGAACGCGGCGCGGTACTCGACCCCGGTGCCGACCACCGGTGCCTCGGGCTGAAGGAGCGGGACCGACTGACGCATCATGTTCGAGCCCATCAGCGCCCGGTTGGCGTCGTCGTGCTCGAGGAACGGAATCATGGCGGTCGCCACGCTGACGATCTGCTTGGGGCTGACGTCCATGTAGTCGACGTCCTGGTTGGTCTGGACGTGGAACTCGTCGCGGTAGCGGACCATCACGCGGTCCTCGACGAAGTGGTTTCCCTCGTCAAGCGGCGCGTTGGCCTGCGCGATGTAGTACTTCTCCTCCTCGTCGGCGGCGAGGTACTTGATCTCGGCGGTGACCACCGGCACGATCCGGACCGATGCCAGCTTGTTGTCCTTGATGGTAGCCCACAGCTTGTCGTCGATCGTGGCGCCGGCCTTGGCCAGCTTCTTGCCGTGATCGCCGACGACCAGGTCCTCGGCCAGGGTCTCGCCCAGCGCATCGGCCTGCTTGTCGCGGTAGGAGACGAACTTGCGGACCTCGCGGTACGGCGTCTCGATGAAGCCGTGCTCGTTGATCTTGCCGTAGGTCGCCAGTGAGCCGATGAGGCCGATGTTCGGCCCCTCGGGGGTCTCGATCGGGCACATCCGGCCGTAGTGCGACGGGTGGACGTCGCGGACGTCGAAGCCGGCGCGCTCCCGTGACAGGCCACCCGGCCCGAGCGCGGAGAGGCGACGCTTGTTCGTCAGCTCCGCAAGGGGGTTGGTCTGGTCCATGAACTGGGAGAGCTGGCTGCCGCCGAAGAACTCCTTCATCGCGGCCACCACCGGGCGGATGTTGATGAGCGAGTTCGGCGTGGCCTGCTCGGCATCGGTGATCGTCATCCGCTCCTTGACGACGCGCTCCATGCGGAGGAGGCCGATCCGGAACTGGTTCTGGATCAGCTCGCCGTTGGCGCGGATGCGCCGGTTGCCGAGGTGGTCGATGTCGTCGCCGCTGCCGCGGCCGTTGTTGAGCTCGATCAGCTTGCCGATGATGGCCACGATGTCGTTGCGGCTGATGACTCGCGACTCGCGGGTCGTCTCGCCGCCCTCGGCGGGCAGCGCGATCTTCAGCTTGGCCGCGACGTCGCCGAGCGCCTTGTTGAGCTTGTAGCGGCCGACCCGGCCGAGGTCATAGCGCCGGAAATTGAAGAAGAGGCTCTGCACCAGGGCCCGCGCGTTGTCGACGGTCGGCGGGTCGCCGGGGCGCAGCTTCTTGTAGACCTCGATCAGGGCCTCGTCCTGGGTGGCGGCGGGGTCCTTGTCGAGGGTCAGCGAGACGTAGGGATGCTCGGGATGGTCGTCGGCCGGGCCGAAGGTGCGGAGCATCTCCGCGTTGTCCTCGACGCCAACCGCGCGCAGCAGGGTGGTGACGGGGATCTTCCGCTTGCGGTCGACCTTGACGCTGAGCAGGTCCTTGTTGCTGGTCTCGAACTCCAGCCAGGCGCCACGGTTCGGGATCACCTTGGCGGCAAACAGGATCCGGCCAGTCGCAGGATCCTCTGCGCCGGTGTAGTAGACGCCCGGCGAGCGGACGAGCTGCGACACGACGACCCGTTCGGCGCCGTTGATGATGAACGTGCCCTGCTCCGTCATCCATGGGAAGTCGCCCATGAAGACGGTCTGGTGCTTGACCTCGTCGGTCTCCTTGACGATCAGGTCGACTTCGACCTTCAGCGGCTTGGAGTAGGTCAGGTCACGAGTGCGGCACTCGTTCTCGTCGAACTTCGGCTCTTCGAAGTAGTAATCGCGGAAATGCAGCTCGAGATTCTTGCCGGTGAAGTCGGTGATGGGAGTGATCTCGTCCAGCAGCTCGCGGAGGCCGGTCTGGACGAACCAATTGAAGGATTCGGTCTGGGTCTGGATCAGGTTCGGGAGGGGAAGGACCTCCGGAATGTGTGAAAAGTTCTCACGGCTCGGGGCCAGCTCAAATCGGCTGGCTGACTCGGCCAAGGCCATTCAGTACTCCTCGGAGAGGGCATGGTGGGGCGCGGACACGCGAACGAGGAGTTTAGATCAGAAGGAGGCGCTTCGTCAACTGAAGCGGAACGGAGG